>CALCEM010000069.1 GCA_937900285.1 uncultured Fretibacterium sp.
GGGGGGGATATGGAATAATATGCGAATTAATTCGGGACTTTGACGGAAAAATCTCACAAAATATAAACGAGTATATAAATTCCGGAAATTCCGCAAATGATTTTGAAAAAAGTTTAAATTGGATCATGAAACGTTTAATTTTTCGAGATATGTTTTTTTTTGACTTCAACAGAGGTAATTTTGTTATCCGCAAAAACAGCAACGGCTCAAAAACTGTTATATTTGTCGATATAAAAAGCCTGAACAGGACAGGTTATATCGGTTTCTTGCATCTAGAACGAATTTTTTCACCCTTAGCACGTATAATCATGTTCAGAAGAATGCGCCGAATGTACAAAGAATTAGACCTAAAATTCCCGTTCAGGACATTATGTCAAAAAAAATTTTTCAGCACATTATTTATAACTGTCCGTCCCGTAACATATCGTCAAAATATTTAATGGTACTCTTTAGGTCGTCTTCTAATTTTATTTTTGGCTCCCAGTTTAATTTATTTTTCGCAAGCTCTATAACCGGTTTACGTTGCGTCGGATCATCTTGCGGCAATGGCATATAAGTAATTTTCGATTTTGAGCCGGTTAATTTTATTACGAGGTTCGCAAGCTCTAACATCGTAAATTCTCCGGGATTTCCTAAATTTACAGGGCCTGTAAAATCTTTTTCGGATTCCATCATTTTTATCATGCCGTCAACTAAATCGCTAACATAACAAAAACTCCGCGTTTGAGTTCCATCGCCGTAAATCGTAATATCCTGATTTTTGAGAGCCTGCACAATGAAATTACTCACGACTCTGCCGTCATCTGGTCTCATTCTAGGCCCGTAAGTGTTAAAAATTCTTATAACTTTTATATTTACTTTGTGCTGTCTGTGATAATCAAAAAATAATGTTTCTGCTACACGTTTCCCTTCGTCATAACATGAACGCGGCCCGATAGGATTCACGCAACCTCTGTAACTTTCAGGCTGAGGATGAACTTCAGGGTCGCCGTAAACTTCGGAGGTTGAAGCCTGTAAAATTCTCGCGTGACATCTCTTCGCAAGTCCCAAAGTATGAAGCGCACCTATAAAACTCGCTTTCGTCGTCTTAATCGGATCATACTGGTAATGAATCGGCGAAGCTGGGCAAGCTAAATTATAAATTTGATCGCACTCAATATAAATATCTTCTAAAACATCCTGCCTGATAAATTCAAAATAATTATTGTTCATTAAATGTCTTATGTTATCTTTAGAGCCAGTGAACAAATTATCAAGACATATCACATCATAACCATATGTTAATAATTTTTCGCATAAATGAGAACCTATAAAACCTGCTCCACCAGTTACTAAAATTCTTTTTCTGGACATGAATATATTTAAATCCTTTCTAATTTAATATTTTATTTTCTACAAATTATAATTTATATTTCAAAATATTATCTTCTCAAAATTATTTTTTTAGCGAGTCTTAATATTTTAAATTTCCGTAAATAATTTTTTATTCGCCTCAAATAATTTTTTACACGGCTCAAAATAATTCCGACGTGTCCGCCTCTGTCATGAAAAACAGCGTATTTTAAATTATGAAGTGTTAAATTATTTACAAATTCATTGTAATTTTTGTCTTTTTTTCTGCGATTTGAATACATGCCATTATGAGAGATTATAAAATCTGCATCGGCATCATCCAGCTGAAATTTTTCGCGGTCGATTAAATTTATTAATTCACGCCCCTTTTCTGAACGCACTAATAAAGCCGATACACCATCAGGATTATAACCGGGCATATTTTTTCAAGTCCCCAAAAATCGCAGACTGTTATATCTGATTTATGATTCTCACCCCTGAAATTACACGAATAACAACCGGGACGCGCGAATTTAGCGAAAGCATGACCATATTCAGAATTATAAAACTGTTCAGTAAATATTTTTCCGTTCTCAAATTCTGCAAATACATACGGCGGAACCCAACCAGTTTTTTTATATCTGACAGTAAATTTTTTTATTCTTGAATTAAATTTTTTTTCCAGGTAATTTATATATTGCGAGTGAACTTCTTTTAACGTTGAGCCGTAACAAATCAAATCAATTGTAAATAAATTTTTGTAATCTATATTTTTATTTTTATTTTTATCGCACGTTTTCAAATATCCGAATAAACCCGCTATATCACAGCCTAAACCAGTAAATAAAACTTTTTCACCAGAAATTAATTTTTTTTCGATAAATTCAAAGACTGAAATATATTCATTTTCAACCAAAATTTTTTTAATTGATTCGGCATATTTTGAGCCTTTAAATTTTTCGAGTTCGCTTAAATTTTCTGCGCATGAAAATTCAATTTGTTTAAAATCTTTTGAGTAACTCGCACCTATTACTAAACCGCCGGAATTTATAAAGCCTTCGGAAATTATGCTCGCTGCACCGCCCGATGCAGATTGTAATAATTTTTCACGTTCTTTATAATACCCGGAGTATGCAATTAAATTATTTTGCTCTTTGCTCTGGCTTCTGGCTTCTGGCTTCTGGCTTCTGGCTTCTGGCTTCTGGCTTCCCATTTTACAAGTATACACCATTTTTTTACAACCGCCTTTTAAATTAAATTATATTAATAAAAAAAATCCTCCCGCAAATTATACAGGAGGAAATAAAATTTTTAATGATCTGCAATTAATTTTATTTTATTTGTCGCTGAACTCCGCATCAACTGTTTCATTATCGTTATTATTGTTATTTGAAGCATTCGCGCCCGAATTATTTCCGGGATTTGCGCCAGCGTTAGGCGTTGCACTCTGATAAAGTCTCGTGCCAAATTCCTGTAAAGTTTTTTCTAAGTCCTCTTTAGCTGACTTCATGGCCGAAGCATCTTCCTTTTCGATCGCAGATTTCAGCGCGTCAAGTTTCGAATTTACACGGCCTTTTTCTTCAGGTGTCATTTTATCGCCAAGATCATTAATTAATTTTTCGGCGTTGAACACCGTAGCATCTGCCTCGTTACGAGCTTCAGCGGCACTGCGTTTTTTCTCATCTTCATCGGCATGAGCTTCTGCATCACGGCGCATTCTCTCAATTTCATCCTTTGATAAATTCGAGGATTGAATCGTAATTTTTTGCTCTTTGCCCGTGCCTTTATCTTTAGCCGAAACGTTTAAAATTCCATTCGTGTCAATATTAAACGTGACTTCAATTTGAGGAATTCCGCGAGGAGCCGGAGCTATTCCATCCAAAACAAACTGGCCAAGCTTGACATTATCCGCAGCCATTGGGCGTTCACCCTGATAAATCATTATTTCGACTTGAGGCTGATTATTTGCAGCTGTCGTAAATACTTGACTCTGTTGCGCAGGTATAGCCGTATTGCGCTCAATAATTTTCGTGAACACTCCGCCTAAAGTTTCAAGACCTAAAGATAACGGCGTAACATCAACAAGTACGATATCTTTATGATCGCCCTTTAAAATTGCTCCCTGAATAGCAGCACCGGCCGCGACACATTCATCCGGGTTAATTCCTTTAGTTGGATCTTTTCCGAGAAGGCTTATAATTTTTTTCTGAACCATCGGCATTCTTGTTGATCCGCCGACCAATAAAATTTTATCGATCTCGCTCGCTTTTAATCCGGAATCCTCAATTGCGCGCTGTGCAGGTTTAACAGTACGATCCAATAAATCCGCAGTCATCTCCTCGAATTTTGCGCGGGTTAATTTCATTTCCAAATGTTTCGGCCCGGATTGATTAGCCGTAATAAATGGCAATGAAATAGTCGTCTCGGTCATGTTCGATAATTCTATTTTTGCTTTTTCAGCTGCTTCGCGTAATCTCTGCATGGCCATGCTGTCGTTATTCAAGTCGATCCCGTCAGATTTCTTAAAACCATCAACGATCCATTCAACTATTCTGTTATCCCAATCATCTCCGCCGAGTCTGTTATCTCCAGCAGTGGCTAAAACTTCAAAAACTCCTTCGCCTACATCTAAAATCGAAACGTCGAAAGTTCCGCCGCCTAAATCAAATACTAAAATTTTATGCTCTTCTTTTTTATTTTCGCCGTATGCTAAACACGCTGCGGTCGGTTCGTTGATTATTCTCAAAACTTCGAGACCCGCAATTGTTCCGGCATCTTTAGTCGCTTGTCTTTGAGCGTCCGTGAAATATGCTGGCACGGTTATAACAGCTTGAGTAATAGGTTCGCCGAGATAATCTTCTGCGTCACGTTTTAATTTTTGTAAAATCATCGCTGAAATTTCTTGAGGCGTGTATTTTTTTCCATCGATGTCTACTCTGTAATCTGTGCCCATTTCGCGTTTAATTGACATGATCGTCCTATCAGCATTTACGATCGCCTGACGTTTTGCGAGTTGTCCGACTAATCTCTCGCCGTCCTTTGTGAAAGCTACAACTGATGGTGTCGTTCTAGCACCTTCGCTATTTGGGATTATAGTCGTTTGATCTCCTTCCTGCACTGCTATACAACTGTTTGTCGTTCCTAAATCTATACCTACAACTTTTGACATTATAAAATTCCTCCATTCAAATTTAATTTAAATTTAATTTAATTATTATTATTTTTTCCTACGATCACTTTTGAAGCTCTTAAAATTCTGTCTTTAGTTCTATATCCGCATAATAATTCTTTTAAAATTTTTCCGTCCTGTTCAGGTTCATTAACATTTTCAGTTCCTGTAGCGTCATGTAAAGCAGGATCAAAATTTTCACCCAACGCAGAAATTATATTTACTCCGAAATTTTCCAGAACGCTTAAAAATTGTCTTCGCACCATCTCAACGCCGGTAATAATATTTTTTTGATCGTCAGAATTTGCGTTTAAAGCTCTGTCCAAATTATCAAGCACCGGTAATAATTCCGTTATTAAATCTTCTTGAGCGCGTTTGCGGGTTTCTGATTTTTCCTTTTGAGCGCGCTGCCTGAAATTATAAAAATCTGCTCGCGAGACTGCTAACTCATGTTCAAGCTGTTTAATTTTTTCGGCGTTCTCATCTGCAACAACTTCCGGCGTAACTTCTTCATTTTCAGAATTATTATTATTATTATTTTCCTGTTCGTTCATTTCGTTTATATTTTCATTCTCCAAAATTTTCACCTCCTGAATTTATTTTTATTATTTAATATTTATTATTTAATTCTCATCTAAAATTTCCGCTACGGTCTCCAAAATATTTATTGATCTTTCATAATCCATTCTCAACGGCCCAATTAAACCCAAAACCGTTTTTTGCTGCGAAGGCCGAGCCGGAATTAAAATCATTGCGTTATCCTGCATCCCTTCGGTTTCGTTTTCGTCACCTAATGAAATTTTTAATTCTGGACTTCCTTTACATTTTTCTATCACGTCAGCAAGAGGCTTCTCCTGTTCAAGTAAATTTAAAACTGCCTGCAATCTCGTTAACGTCTGGAAATGCGGTAAATTTAAAATTTGACGTGCGCCACTGCTGAAAAATTTATAATTCTGCTGAGTTAATAATTTATCAAGCTCATTAATTGCGAGTTTATACGAAATTTCAGCCTCCTCAAGTCCTCCGCGCACATATTGATATAAAACTTCACGCACCTCGCTCCATGAATGTCCTGCAGCAAATGTATTTATTCGGCGCGATAATTCTTCGAGTGTGCCGGGTTCTATTTCATCAGGTAATTTAAACTGCGAATGATGAACTAAACCACCGCGCAAAACTATTAACGCGAGCACATTATTTCCGCCTAAATTCATTAAATCTATATGCTGTATTTCCGTATCATCTAAACTTGAAACCGCCGCGACTGCTACACAATTCGTTAAACGCGACAGCAAACGCGTAACATAATGTAATAAATCTTCAATTCCATTTTTGCGGCTTAAAATTTCTCGTCTGACATCTTCAACGTTATGGGGTTTCGTCCTTGCACGAGCTGTAACAGAATCAACATAAACTCTATACGCTTTAGCTGTCGGCAATCTTCCAGATGAAGCATGAGCCTGATAAAAATATCCCATTTCTTCGAGGTCAGACATTTCGTTACGAATTGTTGCAGGGCTTAAACCTTTTATATATTTCCGCGTTATAGTTCTTGAGCCTGCAGGTTCGCCAGTCTTAATATATTCATAAACAACCGCCAAAATTATTCCGAGCTGTCGTTCAGTCATTTTAAATTTTCACCTCCTGCTCCTGCTAAAATTTTTAATTTATATTTTATATTTTTATCACTCTATATTTTTGAGTGCTAATAAATTTTTTAAAACGGCGTTAAGATTAGCAAAATGATTAAAATTTGTCAATAATGCATAAAAATTATTAATTCAATAAAATTCATGAGTGTGAAAAATATTTTTTATTTTGCTGAACTGGAATTAATTTCATCGAGATAACTTTTTAAAAATTTTGATGTATATCCCTTGTTTAATTTTATAATTTCATCCGGAGTCCCTTCCGTTACGAGCTGGCCTCCCCTTTCTCCTCCTTCAGGTCCGAGATCAATTATATAATCTGCCGACAATAATACATCTAAATTATGCTCAATAAATATCACGGTGTTTTTATTATTCACGAGCTTATGAACTATCTCCAATAATTTTTTTACGTCCGTGTAAAATAATCCGGTCGTTGGCTCGTCAAGTAAATATAATGTCCGCCCCGTAAATTTTTTTGATAATTCTTTCGCCAGTTTTACGCGTTGAGCTTCACCGCCGGAAAGTGTTAAAGCAGACTGCCCCAGCCTTATATAACCTAAACCAGCGTCCTGAATAATTTTTAATTTGTTCGCAATTTTCGGAATGTCCGCAAAAAAATTTAACGCTTCATTTACGCTCATATTTAAAACGTCAGCGATATTTTTATTTTTAAATTTTATTTCCAGCGTCTCGTGATTATAACGAGTCCCGTTACAAATTTCGCAATCTGTGTAAATATCTGGCAAAAATAACATTGAAGTTTTAACGCTCCCAGCTCCGCCACATGCTTCACACCTTCCGCCCTTAACGTTAAAGCTAAATCGCCCGGATTTATAGCCGTGTATTTTGGATTCTGGTAAATCAGCAAAAAAATCCCGTATTAAACTAAATACTCCGGTATACGTCGCAGGATTTGATCTCGGAGTTCTGCCGATTGGACTTTGATCAACTAACACGACATTATTAAAAATATTTGCGTTCTCAATGCTCTCAAATTTTCCAGGACGCTCCCTGAAATCTTGATCTAAAATTCTGCGCAGACCTTTATATAAAATTTCATATAAAAAACTGCTCTTCCCCGAACCTGATACACCACTGATACACGTAAAATTTTCAGCTGGTATTTTGACATCAATATTTTTTAAATTGTTATGCGCCGCACCTTTTACGATTAGCCAATTATTTTTATTGCGTAATGTGTCGGGTTTTATTTTTATTATTCCAGTAGCTTCACCGCGCAAATATTTAGCTGTAGCTCCGTCAGATTTTAAAAACTCGTCGTAACTTCCTGAATTTAAAATTTTTCCGCCGAACTCTCCAGCTTCCGGACCAATTTCAATTAAATAATCTGCTGCTTGCATTGTTTCGCGGTCGTGTTCAACAACAATTACAGTATTTCCCAAGTCTCGAATTGAATTTAAAGAGCGCATTAATTTTTCAGTGTCGCGAGCATGTAAACCGATAGTCGGTTCGTCCAAAACGTATAAAACTCCGCTTAAATTTGAACCTATTTGAGTCGCTAATCTTATGCGCTGAGATTCTCCGCCCGAAAGTGTATCGGCCCTCCGCAATAATGATAAATATCCAACTCCGACATTATTTAAAAATTCCAGCCGCTTAATAATTTCCGTTAAAACTTGACCGATGATATTTAATTCATTTTTCGAGAGTTTAAAATTTTTCACGACTTCAATTAAATTTTCGACCGGCATTGAAATTAATTCGCCGATGTCATGGCCGGAAACTTTTATATTTAATGCCTCCTGCCGAAGTCTTAAACCGTTACAAGTTTTGCAAATAGATTCTTCACGATATGATGCGACCTCTTCCTGAACGTTTTCATTATCCTGAAAATAATTTAATTTAGCTTCGAGCCAGCCCGTAACACCTTCATAACGTCCCATATAAGGCCGTGCGATGCCTTTTTCATCGAATATCATCGGGATTCTTTCATCACCGCTGCCGTTCCAGATAAAATTTTTAATTTCGTCCGGCAAATCTTTAAACGGGACATTTAAATCCCAGTCATGTTTATCAGCGAACATTTTTAATTTTTCCAGCGTGTGAGGTTTTGATCTGAACGGTATAATTGCGCCGTTAAATACTGAGCGTTCTGGATCGATGCATAATTCTTGCGAGAAATGTTCATGACTTCCCAAGCCTCCGCAATCCGGACAAGCTCCAATCGGATTATTAAACGAAAATAAACGCGGTTCAATTTGAGGCATACCGATTTCACAATCAGGGCAGGAATAATTTTCAGTCATGATATATTCTGATTTATTTTCCGGCGAAATTGTCACATAACCTTCAGATAATTTTAAAGCGTTCTCGATTGATTCAGCTAAACGGGATCGGCGTTCAGGTAAAATTTTCATGCGGTCAATTAAAATTTCGATATTATGTTTTTTGTTTTTGTTTAATTTAATTTCTTCGTCCAGATATAAAATATTTCCGTCAATTCTCGCGCGCGTGTAACCTTTTTTGCTTACGTCTGATAATAAATTTTTATATTCGCCTTTTTTGTTTCGGATCAACGGTGAAAATATTTCAACTTTCAAATTAATTTCATTCGTCAAAATATAATTTAAAATTTCATCAATTGAATGTTTTTGCACAGGCTTACCGCATTTAGGACAATAAGGCACGCCGATCCTGCCGAATAATAATCTGAAATAGTCATATATTTCCGTAACAGTTCCAACAGTTGAGCGCGGATTATGTCCTGTTCCTTTTTGTTCGATTGAGATGGCTGGCGATAAACCTGAAATTTCATCTACATCCGGTTTTTTCTGAACTCCCAAAAATTGCCGCGCATAAGCTGAAAGGGATTCAACGTAACGCCGCTGACCTTCAGAGTATAAAGTGTCGAAAGCCAGCGAAGATTTACCAGAACCGGAAGGCCCTGTAATAACAGTTAATTTATTTTTGGGAATGTCGATATTAATATTTTTTAAATTATGTTCTCTCGCGCCCCGTATTTTTATAAAACTGTTCATGATTTACGTTCGGAAATTTAATTTAATTTTATTTATATTTAATTTCTCTTCATCATTCTCGTGTAAACTATAGGTCTAACAAAATAGCGCACATTATTTCCTTCGAGCCTCACGAAAAATTTACAGGTGTTATTTAAAATATCCCACTCCGAAACGACAGCCCTTTTTACTGCAGCGTGGCCGAGCATGTCCGTAAATTCCTGAATTCTGCGATCATATAAAAATTTTGCGTTGCTGGAACTTTCAGTAATATTTATATTTGCGAACACCCATTTAAAATTTGATTTATTCACGGCGTTTAAAGTTAATTCGGTGTAATCTGCAAGCTGCCATTTTACAGTTGTGTCGTACGGCTCTTTTGAAAAAACCATTTTGCTTTTATTTTTAGTTTTCTCTTCGGATGGTTTTCCAAATTCTGTTTTATAGCCGTTTATTACGGTTTTGGCGTTGTCATAAAATTTTGAAATTATTTCATATATTAGATCCGCTTCAATATATTCGTCTGGACTTTTTTCAGCGTCAGGAAGATTTTTGCGTACAGTTCTTTTTTTAGCAGCGGTTTTATTATTTTTTTTAGGTTCTTCCTCTTCAGTTTCGGCTTCTTCGTCATCGTCAGAAACTTTTAAATTTGAAATTTTGTTTGGGTCAACAGCTCCGACCAAATTTTTTGTTGCGACCAGTCCTTTTTTAGTTGGGCGGCCATAAACCCAACTGTCGTCAGCGCGTTGAGTCACAAAAAAATTATCGTAAGTTTTATACCAACCGTCCGGCATGTCATCAGTTCTGTAAACTTTAAAATCTAATCCCAGCGAACTTTGTTGAACTTGGATGGGTTCAGGTTCTGCAAATAATACACTCTCCAAAATCAGCAGCGCAAAAACCGACATAAATAATTTTGTAACAACTTTCATAATAAAATCTCCTTTGAATATTCAAATTAAATTTATTTTCGGCATTAAAAATTAATGTTTATATTTTATATTTAGTAACAAAAATTTTAAACGCGTTAATTTATAATATCCCTTAAAAATTTTCGGAGTGTGATTAATTTTAAATGCGTAAAATTTTATTTGCTCTCGTAATTTTATTTTGCATCTCAAATCCTGTTTACGCTATTGATAATAATAATATGCCCGATAAAGCTACACTCGCAGCTAATAGAATGAGATTTGATTCAAAGACCGGCGATTTTTTGGCGGATGGAAATGTCGAAATTGTTGCAGGAGATTTAAAAATTATTGCGCCTAAAGGTTCCGGAAATGTAAACAAAAAATTAATTAATTTCGATGAAGGGATTAACGCTTCAGGAAAATGGCAGGGCAATAAATTAAATTTACAATCTGGAAAATTAAATTTAAATCTCTCAGATATTCCAGCCTGCAAATTTTTAAACGGCGTTAAAGGTGCTTACGGAAGCATGAAACTCGATGCTGATAGATTAACTATTACTGGAGCTGGAGGAATTGCAAAACCAACAAAAGCGGATGCACAAACTAAATTTTGGCTGGTAAACGCCCGAAATCTTCAGGACACTTCACGCGGAATAACTTTCACGGCTGGTTCAATTGAAGGAATTGTGAGAAATGGTGATTTATACAGCATGACCGCCAAAAACGGAATTTATTTGCGAGGCAAACCCAAAAATAACGGCGTTCCTGTAACTTTAAAGGGCGATAACGCTTTATATTCTCTTCAGCGTGGCAGCGTTGTAGTTAGTGGTCATGTCATCGCTAATCAAGGCGGAAGGACTTTAAAATCTGATTCAATTGTATATTTTCCCGATCAAAATCGTGTCGAAGCTCTCGGAAAAGTTACGCACAAAAAAGATGGAACTATCTCAACAAGCCGCGCAGAAATTACGATTGATTTAACGAAAGAAAATATTAACAAAGACAACATACAAAAATTAAAAACTAAAAATAATAAGAACAGGAAAAAATAAAATATGAACGGTTTAACAGCTTCAGAATTGAGAAAAAGTTATAATAATCGCTTAGTCGTTTCGAGCGTCAGCATTAGCGTAAATCCCGGTGAAGTGGTTGGCTTGTTAGGTCCAAACGGTGCGGGAAAAACTACATCATTTTATATGATCGTAGGACTTGTTAAACCAGATTTCGGAAGCGTAATGATTGACGATAATAATATTACAAATTTCGCAGTTTACGAAAGAGCGCGGGCAGGGATAGGATATTTACCGCAGGAGGCTTCTGTTTTCAGAAATTTAACTGTGCGCGAGAATATAGATTTAGTTTGGGAGGAAACTGGTCAGAAAAAAAATAAAAAAATTTTAACCGATGATTTGCTTGAACAATTTAAAATTACGCATATTGCCGAAACAAAAGGTTATTCACTTTCGGGCGGTGAACGTCGGCGCGTTGAAATTGCACGGGCTTTAACGTTGAAGCCGAAATTTATTTTACTTGATGAACCTTTCAGCGGAATTGATCCGATTGCAGTAGCTGATATTCAATCGATGATACAGGAATTAAAATCAAAAGGCTACGGAGTATTAATAACAGATCACAACGTCCGCGAAACGCTTTCAATAACTGACAGAACATATTTAATTCACGCTGGAAAAATATTTTTATCAGGAACGCCGGCCGAAGTCGCTGAAAATGAATTAGCGCGTAAATTTTATTTGGGTGAAAACTTTGAGTTTTAAATTTTGATTTCATAAACACAAACGAAAATATAAGGAGATATTTAAATTTTATGGTTGATAATTCGAGGCTGGGAATAGCAAGGCGCGACAAG
>CALCEM010000070.1 GCA_937900285.1 uncultured Fretibacterium sp.
CCCCCCCCGTTAAGTAAAAACGGAAAATTATTTGTGATGGGGAGTTCAGGTGTTAGGCACGGAGTAATGTGCGAAGAAATTGAAAAAAAATTAAACGTTCAAGCCGTAAATTTTGGATTAACGGGGCCGTTGCAAAAATATCAGTTTGATCGCGTTAAAAATTCTTTGAGCAGTGGCGATATTGTTTTATTAATTAATGAATACCATTTATATGCTGATCGTTCGAGTTGGAGTAAATATTTTGATTCGTATTATATTTTTGTAATGGAATACGATACGGATTATTATAAAAATTTGCCGTTAATCGAGAAAATAGCATTTATTTACCACGTTAACACAAAATTTTTATTTAAAAGATTAATAGCACGTTATACCGAAAAAGATGACGGCACAGAAGACGCTAAATTTTTAGCTCAAGGCGAAAAAACTAGTGATTTTATGAATAAAAACGGAGACATAACGGACAATACAGTAGAGATGAGCACGTATAAAAAACCTGAAACTCCCGAAAAAAATGCGCTACCATTAAAAAAATATCCAGGCGATGAAATGAGCATAATTCTTAAAAATTTCGCTGAATATTGTCGGAAAAATAATATTAAATTATATGTTACGTGGCAAGCAATTTATCCAATTACAGATAAAAACAGATTTTACGGCCATGACCTTGAAGCTGTAAATAATATTAAAAATTTCTGGAGTAATTTAAATGTTGAAGTTCTTGGAAATTATTACGATGCATTTTGTACAGCGGAAGAATGTTATAACAGCGAGGTTCATTTAAACGATAAAGGCCGGGAAAAATATACAGCTCACTTAATTGAATTATTGAAACCAATATTTAATTAAATCAAATTAAAAGGGCAGTAATTAATTTTATTGCCCTAAATTTTTTTATTTTTTATACGCATATAATTTGTTTTATCGCTGTTATAAAATCCCGATAAATATAACCGTACTTAATTAAATAAAAAATTCTGACGAGCTTAAATTTATTTTTTTTGCTGTAAAGCCAGATAAAATTATTTAAATATTTTTCAATTTCTGGATATTTTTTTAACTTTTCGGCGTACATGCTCTTAAATAATTCGGCAGCCTTTAAACCGTTTAACGAATAATTTTTATAATCTTTTATTTTTTTCAACGGAGAGCCTATAAAATTTTTTAATCTCTTTTGCGAACTTACATCATTATTTAAACCGCTCGTAACGTTACTGGCATGCTGACGATATAGCATTAATTTAATCGGAACATGTTTTATTACTCCGAACGCACTCGCATATAAACCAATCCAGCGATCATGTAAACCCATTTCGGATTTATATTCACCGAGATTTTTGTATAAAATTTTATTTATCATCATTAAACAGCCGGTTATACAATAACGCATTAATAATTTATTGAAATTCGTGTAATGCTTTCCGCAAAATATTCCCATTGGATTTTTTAAATTTTCATCGACGAGTTCAGCATCTCCATAAACTAGGATCGGCGTATTTTTCCCGTGTAAATTTTCAAGCTTCTGCATTTCGTCAAAAGTAATTTTAATTTTATCAGGCAGCCAAAAATCATCCTGATCACAGAACATTATATAATCTGCTTGAGCATGTTTGAGCAATTCAAAAAAATTACTGCCGGGACTTTTACATGTTACATTATCGCGAATAATTTTTATTTTATCAGGGTATTTGTTTTCAAAATCGCAAATTATTTTAAACGTGTCATCTGTAGAGCCGTCATCACGAATTAAAATTTTAAAATCCTGAAACGACTGCGCTAAAAGTGATTTTATCTGCTCAGAAATATATTTTTCTCCGTTGTAACATGCTAGTAATATTTCAATCATAATTTTATAATTCACCTCGTAAACGGATCACGAAACCCGCAAGTTAAACTTAAATCACGAATTTTATTTTTTAAATCCTCGTAAACTCTCAAGCCCTCAACATCATTATTATTTTCAAATTCCGTTTTAGCCTGCTCCTCTATTTCGTTGATTTTCGTAATAAATTCATCAATCGTAAAATTTCCGTCAAGCTCTATTAATTTGGCTCTAACGTTCTCAATTTCGGAATTTAAATTTAAATCTTCCTGCGTTAATTCCTTTAATCTGTTCTGCAAAATTCTCCGCTCATCATCGTTCAAACATGATGAAATATAATCATCTTCACTCTTAAATCCCAACGATAATAATTTTTTACTGAAATTAATTTCATTCTTCTGCAACATTTCCCGCCCGATCGACAAATCAGTTTCAACGCTGTGAAGAGCCGTCATAATTTCATCTAATTTTTGGGTGCAGTTAATTTTATTTTCGCGCCGTGAATCTGATTGAACCCGTAAATTTTCGATTTCTTTATTCATTTTTTCCGTCTCAATATCCGGATCACGAGAACCAAATAATACGATCCTCTGCTGTTGAAATCCATCGCGTTCTGCCTCGACTGCTTTTAACCTGCTTAATAATTCCTCGCGCTTAACTTTAAATAAATCTTTTTCCTTCTTTAAATTATTTATTTCGGTATTCGCAACAGTTAATTTTCTTTCAAGCTCATCACGCTTAATTATTCCCGTCTCCCAGTCGTTTTTTCTGATCTCAAGATTTTCAATAATTTCAATCGGATTTTTATCGGGCAAAGTTTTATAACCATACGGCATAATCTGAGAAATTAATTCACGTCTCAAACTTGCAGTAATTTCATTTTGAGTTTTATTTTCTGATTCAAGTCTGATCTCTTCGGCTCTGGAATTTTGCAAAATAAATAATGCTTCTTGATGCCAGCGCGTTAACTCGTCCCGGCCTTCCCTTATTTTTTCTAACTCGTCCGCAGCGTTTTTCATTTCGCGTTCCGCATTTTCGGCGGTGTCAGCGTTGTTTCTCGCAAGCTGTAAATTATCTCTAGTTTTTTGGCGCGCTCTGTCTATTTCTTCAAATGGTGATATACCGCTCCCAAGCTGTAAACCTAAATCAGAAACTTTTAAAGAAATTTCGGCGTTCAAATTCGTAATTTTTTCCTGTATTCTGCTTTCTTCTCGTCCAGTCTCAATAATTTCCTCCGATAATTTTCCTGCACGCTCCTGCCTTAAATTTATTTCGGCCTTCAAATTTTCAAGATTTTTCTGCGTGATGTTCAGCTGTTCGTGAACTTGCTCAGGATTCGGCACGGAAGCTCCCGAAACATACGGATGACTCAGAGAACCGCATAAAGGACACGCGATGCCATCCTGTAATAATTCCCGCACTGCATCTAAATCCTCAATTCTCCGCAGTAAAGCGACACGGCGTTCTAATTTTTCGGACTCGGATTGTAATTCATAAATTTTCCCAATCTGTTCAACGTCCTGTAAATTTAAATTTCTGGTCTCCTGTTGAATGCGCGTTTTTATCTCATGAAAATTTTTTAATTTCTCCTGTAAAGCGTGTTCATCCTGAAATTTTTTATACAGCTCATCTAAATCTTCGAGGCGTTTTATATTTTTATTGCAGATTTCGCGCCATTCCGTTAAGCTCCGACCCTTCAAAGAACTTTCATAAAATGATCTGGCACGCGTATAATTTTTTTCTGCAATAGTAAATTTTTGAGTTATCTCGCTCAACATGGCCGCACGATCGTTTAACATGCTTTGAGATTGAGTTTTATTTTTTATTGCGAGATCATAATTTTTTTTGAGTTCAATGCTTCTGTTGACCGCATCGGAATATAACTCATAACATTTTTTTATGCCCTCAAGACTGGTTAATAATTTTTCGTCCGAAGTCCTAACCTGTAAAAATTTTCTGGCTTCACGCAAATTAATTTCGAGCCGTTCAATTTCTGTTAAATTCTTTTCAATTATTACTGTGCAGTCACGTAATTTTTTATCGGCCTCCGTAAATTCTTCGCGGACTTTTACAGCCGATTCCTGACGATCTTTTAATTGCTCATCGACCGTCTTAACTTTTTTTGCGAGATTATTTAATTTTGCCTGTTCCGATAATTTATCGCGGTATTCGGATTCAATGACCGTTAAAGATTCTCCGGCACTTTGTAAATTTGTACGAGCCTGCGCCATGTCATCACGTAATGAGTTTTGTTTCTCAATATTTTTTTTGCGGGCTGACCTCAACTCTAAAATTTCAGAATATTCCGCACCCAATTCCAGAGTTTTACGACCGCGCTCAAGTCTTTCTTTTGACGGAACAAATAAAGCAATTTGGCGATCCAATTCACTCCGCTTTATATTTAGCTCTTTTAATTTCGCACGCTGTTCAAGTATTTTTAAAATATTTTCAAGTTCTGTTATTACGTTCATACGTTAATACTCCTTCTGAAGCAGTTACAAAAATTCCTCCGCCCCACTGAAATTCAAACGAGCCGGATTTTTTTATGAGTTCCGAAAATTTTTCACATTTATTTCTGGAGAGCGTTATTAAATTTAATTCCCGTCCACTTTCGCGAATCAATAATTTACGCTCGTAATCTGATAATCTGCGCAAAAATTTTATATTGAGTCTCAATAATTTTTTATCATTTTCCAATTTTGCAAGCTTTAAAAGTTCATGACCCTTTAACTCTTCGTGATCGCGTAAAATTCTCAAATCCTGCCCGAAATCTGCGAGATGATTTATTACACCGGGATTAATATTTTCTTCGATAAACGGAATTAATTTTAATCTTATAAAATTCCTCGTGTAATCCGTATCATTATTTGTATAATCTTCGCACCATTTTATATTACGCAGTCTCAAAATTTCCCGTAAATATTCGCGAGTTAAATTTATCAGAGGTCTATAAAATTTTATTCCGGCTATTTCGTTCACCGGTAAAATTCCAGCTGCTCCGCGTATACCTGTCCCGCGTAAAATATTAAATAAAACTGTTTCGGCCATGTCGTTTAAATTATGTCCTAAAATTATCGAATCAATATTATTATTTTCAGCGATGTTTATTAATTTCTGCTGTCTGATTCTTCTGGCTGAAGTTTCGACCGATTCGCCTTTTAATTTTTCGCTGTTTATATCGACATTGCTTAATATAAATTTTAAATTCCATTCGGCGCATAAATTTTTTACAAATTCTGCATCATCATTTGAATTATTTCGGATATTATGATTTATGTGAGCAACGATGATTTTTTTGTCAGCATAAAATTTTTTGAACATCCATAACAGCGCAACAGAATCACCCCCGCCGGACACTCCAATTAAAACGGAATTATTATTATTATTTAAAAATCCCTGTTCATTTCCGACTGAGAAAAAATATTTTTTTAAAACATAATCCGAATATTTATAATTAATCTTGTTCAGTTCCATATAATAGCCTGTACACTTCTAAATTTGCGTAAACTCGTTGAACATATCCCAAAGTTTCACTTAATGTTATAGTCTCGATCCAGCGCGGTAAATTTAAACTGTCGCCACCATCTTTTAACCATTTGCGTGCATTTCCCGAACCTGCGTTATATGCGGCCATGACCCATTCTTTTTTTGAAAAACTTTTACTCAGCCACCCCAAATGTGACGCACCCAAAATAATATTATCGTTAGCGTTATATAAATTATATTTTGCAAGTCCTGCACGTTTAGCTTCTTCTTTAGCAGTCGCCGGCATCAGTTGCATAAGTCCGGCAGCTCCGACCCAGCTTCTGGCATTAACTTTAAACGCACTTTCCTGACGCATTATCGCCCAAATAAAATTTTTTTCGACTCCGTATTTTTTTGCGGCCGCTTCGACTTGAGATTTATAAGCTCTTGGGTATAACGCTTCGAGATCAAACCTGTAAAATGTTGTCCCCTTTCCAGTCGTTAATAAATTTTCCATTCGTCTAGCTTCGGAATATGCTTCATCTGAGCCGAGCCATTTCGATAAAATTAAAGCCCGATATAATTCGCGGGTGCTTGCCTTTGGCCGGGATAATTTTAAATATGCGTGGTTTATAAATCCATATTGTTCGAGTTCAGTCGGCTTTAAAGTTAAATTAGGGTTGGTGCCGTTAATAATTTTTAAATTTTTATTCGCGAGCAATGCGTAAATTGTCAACGGATATTTATTTTTTAAGGTGTTCATAGTTTTTTCAGCTTCGGATTTTTGGCCGGAATGGTTTTGAGCATACGCCAGCCAATGTAAAATACGCGCTCTCGTATATGTGTCAACTCCCGGAGCATCAGCCAGTTTAAATAATTTTGCAGCTTCCGCATAATTTCCAGCCTCAATATTTTTCCAAGCTCTGGCCCATAAAACGTTAAATGAATATCTCGTGTTGGGAAAAGATTTTAAAATTTGTGCTTCGACATTAGTTTTATTATTTCCTTGAGGGTACAAATTTGCCAACGACTGAAGCGCACGGGCTTTAATATCACCTTTGCGGTTTTTGGAAATTTTAACGAGAGTATTTAAACAAGCATCCATCATGCCTTTATCTTTTGCAAGATTTGAAATTCTAGTGACGGAGGCTAAAGCGTAAGAATTTCCATTTAAAGCCAATCCGCTCCATAAATTTAGAGCAGCAGTATTATTTTTTAATCTCGATAAAGCCCACGCACGGTAATAAATAGCTTTTCGACTGCTTAAATTTTTTAAAATTTCTTCGGCTTGCTTATTATTTCCTGTTTGATGATAGTAAACACCTAATGCAATTTTTACACTGTTCGAAGGAGTTTTAATCTGAGATAAAATCTGCGCAGCGTCTTTATTAGTCGGTTGAAGCTCCAGTAATTGAAGCGCGTTATTGGCGTTTTTATTATTTGTAATTAATTTTGTGAGCGTGAAAATTTTTCTGTCATCAGTGTTAGCGAGTTCGAGCATACGATTTAAAGCATTTTGTAAATTATTTGAATCGTGAATTGAATCGTATAACCTGTATTGAGCAAACGCTACATAATATTTTAAATCGGCCGGAGCAACTCTGTAAAATCTTTCAGCTAAATTTATAGCGTCGTTAGTTCTCTTTAATTTTTCATATCCGAGCAATAAAGTCATATCGGCATAAGGTTTTTTATTTTCCGGCAAATTTTTAGATTGAGTTTCAAGAATTTTAACGGCCTCGTTCCATTTTTCCTGAAATCTGTAAGCATTCGCCATTAACGCATAATCACGCGCTGATTTTTTTGACTGAGCATTAAAATTATTTTCCATTTGCGCCCAAGAACGTTGCCAAAATAATTCATAAAGGCTGGCGGAGTAAACTGGTTTTAAATTTATGAGTGAGAATAAAAATATTATTGAAATTAAAAATTTTTTGCGCATATAAATTTTGTGAACTCCTTATAAAAATTCTGGTTATTATATAATACGTTGACTTGTAAATTTGGGAGGCATTATGAATTTTGAACGCATTTGAAATTTTAAAATCCCGCGGCTATTTTGAATGGTGCACGAACGAAGAACGCTTAAAAAATTTAATGGCTAGCGAAATGGTTACGGCTTATGTAGGATTTGATCCGACTGCTGACAGTTTACACGTTGGACATTTAATCCCGTTGATGGCTTTAGGCTGGCTTCAAAAATCTGGACACAGACCGATCGCACTTGCTGGAGGCGGAACGGGTTTAATTGGAGATCCTTCAGGTAAAAGCAAAGAACGAAATTTATTAACGCTTGAGGCCATGCAACATAATATAAAAGGCGTTCGCGAACAGTTGAGCAAATTTTTAAATTTTGATTGCGGAGAAAATTCTGCGTTACTTTTAAATAATTATGATTGGTTAGGAAAATATACATTTTTGGATGTTTTGAGGGATGTCGGGAAATATTTTTCAGTAAATAATTTAATTGCACGTGAGTATATAAAATCAAGGCTCGAAGACCCGGAAAAAGGAATTTCATATACTGAATTTTCATATGTATTATTGCAGGCGATGGATTTTAAATATTTATTTGAGAATTATAACTGCAAATTACAAATGGGCGGAAATGATCAGCAGGGCAATTTATTAGCAGGCTCGGAATATATCCGCAAAACTTTAGGAGCTGAAGTATTTGGTTTAACGCAGCCGTTATTATTGACTTCAGCCGGCACGAAATTCGGAAAAACAGAAGCCGGAGCAGTGTGGCTCGATGCTAATAAGACCAGTCCGTATAAATTTTATCAATTCTGGTTTAACACTGATGACCGTGACGTTGAAAAATTATTAAAGTTATATACGTTCTTGACGCTCGATGAAATTAAAAATCTCGTTGATGAACATAATAATTCACCAGAAAAAAGATCGGCGCAAAAAAAATTAGCTTACGAAGTCACAAAAACCGTACACGGTGAAGAAGTCGCGAAAAGTGTCGTAAAGGTCAGCGAAATATTATTTAACCCTGATATTAATTTTAACGAGGTCGATGAAAGTACCTGCGAAATTTTAAAATCAGAAGTCCCGTATAAAGAATTAAATTTAAATTTCCCGGTTAGCATTATAAATATTTTGTCCGGTTCAGGCGCATGCGAATCAAACGGCGAAGCAAAACGCGTAATACGTCAGGGCGGAGCATACATCAACGGCAAAAAAATAACTGACGAAAAAGAAATTTTTAACGGTGATAATTTAATTTGCGGGAAATATTTATTTATTAGGGTTGGGCGAAAAAAATTTAACATGGCAGGATTTGTAAATTGATTTTTTGCAAGTGGTATATTCCAGAAAATTTAAATTTAAATCTAGTAAAAATTATTGAGAATATGGCTCTCGCTGTAAATAATCATTCGAGGGATGTATTGGTGAAAATTTTTAACGCGAACGATCAGCATAAGTCTAAATTTGAAAATCTAATCGAAATTTTTAAGCCTGCAGACATATGGCATTTATTTGGAGATCATGAGCCGTTAATCTGGAAAATTGTAAAAATGCATTCAAAGACGGTGCATACTCCAATAAAAAATTTATTTGCGCTGAATAATAATTTAAATAATTTTATTTCTCCTGCTTTTGGGAGTGTAAATTTACATTCAGGCGAGAGCGATAAAGCCATATACATCGATGAAAATTTAAAATTTGATGAGAATATAAATAATAATTTTCCCGTTATAAATTTATCTGGGCAAAATAATAAAAATATTCCGAGCGAAATTTTAAGCGGAATATATATAACTTTTGATAATTCGGAGTTGACGGCATTACGCGCAGGATTATTAACGATGAGGGGTTTATGTGTGGCTTCTGTTAAGTCTGAATATCTCAATGAAATTTTAGGGCCGGACGGATATTTTATGATTGAAGATGAAAAAGATGAACGGGACATCACGAGAATAATTCGTCAAGGTATGGGCGAGCGTGGGAGAAATTTGGCGGTGAGTGCGAGGCATTTTATACACACGAGGCGTTCAGATGAAAAGTGTGCTGAAAGTGTTATAAATTTATATCGTGAGATCATCGGCGAAAATAAAAAATAAGAAATAGAAATGTTTTCATCGATTGAACTTTTTGCCGGTGCGGGAGGTTTAGCGTTAGGACTTGAACGCGCTGGCTTTGAAGTGTTAAATTTAATTGAAATTGATCACGATGCTTCATTAACCCTCAAAAACAACCGCCCAAAATGGAACGTAATAAATGATGATATAGCAAATATTTCACGTGAAAATTTATGCGAATATTTTAAATTGAAAATTGGCGAACTTGATTTAATTTCTGGTGGTGCGCCGTGTCAAGCGTTTTCTTATGCTGGTAAGAGATTAGGTTTTGAAGATGCGCGAGGAACTTTATTTTATCATTACGCGTTATTTTTAAAGAAGTTGCAGCCAAAAATATTTTTATTTGAAAACGTGCGCGGTTTATTGAGTCATGATCATGGCCGGACGAATAAAATTATATTAAAAGTTTTCGGCGAATGTAATTATATTGTTAAGCAGAAAATTTTAAACGCTTGGGATTATGGTAACGCACAAAAGCGCGAGAGATTAATTACAATTGGAATAAATAAAAATTTTCAGGATAAAATAAAAATAAATTTTCCAGAGCCTCATAAATATAAACCGGTTTTGAGAGATATATTAAACGATGTTCCGGAAAGTCCTGGCGCAGAATATTCAAAGGGCAAACGCGAAATTTTTAAATTAGTTCCGCCCGGTGGAAATTGGCGGGATATTCCGGATGATGTTGCAAAAAATTACATGAAGAGCTGTTATAACATGTCTGGCGGTCGAACTGGAATTTTACGCCGAATGAGTTTAAATGAGCCTTCGCTTGCAGTTTTGACATCACCTTCTCAAAAACAAACTGAACGCTGTCACCCAATTTATGAGCGGCCGTTTAATATTCGAGAGAGTGCGCGTATACAATCATTTCCAGATGAGTGGGAATTTTTCGGGAGCATCAGCAGTCAATATAAACAAATCGGGAATGCAGTCCCGGTAAATTTGGCGTTTGAAATAGGAAAAGAAATTATAAAGGGGCTTGAAAATTTTAAATGTGGAACATAAATTTTATATCTGAAAACGATTTTACGGAGCATGTAAAAAACACTATAAAAAATTATGGCGAAAAATTAAAGCCGTTCGATCTGAAAAAATTTAATATTAATATCATTGACCCGATAAAATTAATTTTTGACAAGCTGATTTATAAATATACTTGGGACGAAATAATAAAAAACGAAATTTACAGACAGCGCGATAAATCTAATAATAACGACATTGGATATTTTCATCAGAGGATTTTTCAGTATATAAAAAATTGCGAAGTCCCGCGCACGGGTTGGGATGTAATATTTTTTAATGATGACGGCATAAAACTCCCAGAAGGCGATATTATCAAAAAAATTTATATCGAAATGAAAAATAAACACAACACTTTAAATTCTTCGGCTGGCGCAAAAACTTATATAAAAATGCAAAATAAATTACTTGAAGATGATAATTGCGCGTGTTTTCTAGTTGAAGTAATTGCTAAACGTTCTCAAAATATAATTTGGTCTGTGAATATTGACGGCAAAAAATTTAATCATCGTAAAATTAGGCGTGTAAGCATTGATCAATTTTATAAAATAATAACTGGACAGGGCGATGCGTTTTATAAAATTTGTATGGTGCTTCCGGATGTTATAGCAAAAATTGTAAAATCATCCGAAATTCAAACCCCAAAAGATACCGTTATAAGCGAATTAAAAAATATTTCTGAACATAAAAATATTTTGTTTATATTAGCGTTATATTTATTGGGATTTGGGACGTATATAAATTTTTCATGATCTGCGCTGATATAATTTTATAATTTTAATTTGGAGGTGCAAAAATATAATTTATCCAAAATGAAGAGCATAATAAAAATTGTAAATGTCTTGGAAAAATTTTCTGATACCGGCGTAAAAGGTAAATGCGTGCAAAAATTTTTTTCCGGACTATTAAAATTAATTCATCCACGCGCGAAAATGATCGAAAATAATTTAAAGCTCGTTTATCCTGAAAGTAATTATAAATGGCGAAAAAATTTAAGATCAGAAATTTATTATAATTTGTCGTGGACTTTGACCGAAATTTTAGCGTTACAAAAAAATCCTGCTCAAGCTCTCGAATGGGTTAAACATGTTGAAAATTTAAATTATGTCGATGAATTATTATCAAAAAAACACGGCGTAATATTTTTAACTGGTCATATCGGAAATTGGGAATTATTAGGAGCCTGGTACGCTCAATACGCAAAATCTCACGGCCATGAATTGCATATTATTCACCAGGAAATACACGATAAAGATATTTGGCATTATGTGAACGACTCGCGAATTAAATACGGAATAAAATCACTTCCAAAAGAAATTTCAGTGTTATCGCTCGCAAGACTTTTAAAAAACGGTGCGCACATTGCAATTTTAAACGATATTTCGGGATATGCAGATATGATTGCGCCATTTTTGGGACATGAATGCACAAATACTCCAGGCCCTGCAATTCTTTCAATGTTGAGCGGTGCGCCAATATTGCCGGTTTGTATTTACAGAAATAAGCCGTTTGAACACGAAATAAAAGTATTAGAGCCGTTAAAAATCCCGGATAAAAATTTGAAATACGAAGACCGAGTAAAAAAAATGATCTCAGAATGGAACGAAGCATATGCAAAAATGATTTTGGCGCGTCCTGAATTATGGTTCTGGCTTCATAACAGGTGGAAAAATAAAAAATGAAAATTTACAAAGATTTTAAATTTGATGCTGCTCATAATTTAATTAATTATCACGGCAAATGCGAAAAATTACACGGACATACTTATAAATTGCGCGTCGAACTTGAAGGCCGTCCGGATTCTGAAGGGATGATTATTGATTTTGTCGAGCTGAAAAACATCGTGAACAATAAAATAATTTCAAAACTCGATCACAATTACATAAACGATTTAATAACCCAGCCTACAGCCGAAAATATTGCCGTTTGGATTTGGCGTGAACTCGAAAAAGATTTAACGCGAGAAAATTGTAATTTATTTAAAATTTCAGTTTGGGAGACAGAAACAAGCTGCGTAAAAATAAATTCTGAAGATATTAAAAATATAAAAATATAAAATTTTAAACGGTGAAAATTATGAAAGATGTTCAAAATGAATTTGATTCAAGAAATATACAAATTGATCGGGTTGGAGTTAAAGGCGTAAATTATCCTATAAGCGTGATGACTCGTGAAGGAGATTTACAAAACACCGTCGCAAAAATTTCAATGAGCGTAATGCTTCCGGCTGAGTTTCGCGGGACTCATATGAGCAGATTTATTGAAACACTTGAAGAATATCACGGAAAAATTTCACCTGAAAATTTAGAATTAATTTCTCGCAGATTGTGTCAAAAATTGAACGCGTCAGAAAGTTATATAAAATTTGAATTTCCGTATTATTTCCGCAAAAAAGCTCCAGCATCAAAAATTGAGAGTTATTCAAAATGTAATATTATTCTCGAAGCGTTTTATAATTCCGAAAAATTCGACATGATAACGGGAATTAAATTAAATGTTCAGACTTTATGCCCTTGTTCAAGAGAAATTTCAGATTATGGCGCGCACAATCAAAGGGCAGTCGTAAATTTAAAAATTCGCTGTAAAAAATTGGTTTGGTTCGAAGAGTTAATTAATATTATTGAGATATCTTCGTCAGCTCCTTTATATACACTTTTGAAACGCGAAGACGAAAAATTTATAACTGAGCACGCTTATAATAATCCGAAATTTGTCGAGGATGTTATAAGAGATTTGGCAATTAATTTAAACGATGATCCGAGAATTTTATGGTATAAAGCTAACGTTATGAGTTATGAGAGCATTCACGATCATGATGCTTTTGCGGAAATTGAGAGATTTAAAAATTAAATGAGAAGACAGGAATTAATACGCCGAAGAAATATTACAATTTACACATTTATAACGATTATAATTTTAATATTTTCGTACAGAATTTACCGCATTTGGTATAAAAGTAATGCTCGCCTAAATCCTAAAATAATAGAAGCAGTCGCAACGAGTTACACCGAAGAACAGCCGTTAAACGGTATATTACTATGGGACGAACAATTAATTTACGCGCCTCAAGACGGTGTTTTAACATATCCTTCACCGCGTCCGAGAATTGTTGCAAAGGGTGAAATGTTAGCTGCTCTCGATGGTAATGCAGTATTTGCTCCATATCCTGCGTATTATTTTCCCGGACTTGACGGCCAAGAAGGTAAATGGGTTTATTCGAAATTATGGCCGGAATTTTTACCGTTTCCAGATTTTAAACAGGCGAAATTAATCGAAAATGGAACGATGTTAAAGCGAGGTCAGCCAGTCGGGAAATTAATTCCTCAGCCTCAAACGTTGAGATGTATTGCATATCTTGACAGTTTTCCGTCATTGATTCGGCAATTGAACAGCGGAGATGCATATATAAATATTCGCACCAATGACGAAGGCAAAGAACGAAGAACTGAAGTTGTTGCAGCAAAATCTTCCGGACAAAAATTAAAAGTTTATTTGCGTCTTCCATTTTTCAAACCCGAAATGATTCGATCGCGTTCGTTTCATGCTAGTGTCGTGACTGGTGTTCAACATGGAGTAATGATCCCTGACAGCGCAGTAATTACTTTGAACGGGAAAAACCATGTATATTTATTACAAGGCAACAGCCCAATTTTACGGGAGATCGATGGATTTCCGGCCGACGAAGAAAATTTTTTTATAATTAAAGGCGTTGTGGCAGGGAATAAATTAATTTTAAATGCGGGTCTGCTCGACGAAAGCGAAATACACAGAATTTGGTGATTAAATATTAAAATTAAATAATTTCTGACCAGATATAATTTGCCAGTCTCATGCCCCGTTTTGTCAAAATAATTTTATTTTCATCAATGTAAATTAAATCATCCGGGAAATTTATTAATTTATTTTCGATCTCGTGTAAAATTTTTTCGCCGAATTTATTTATAAAATTTAATTTGTTTATTCCAAATTTCGTGCGTAAATTTAAAATTGCGTATTCCTTCGCGCGCTCCTCAAAAGTTAAATACTCATAATAAATATTTTCCGGATTATCAAAATTTTTATAGCGCACCCCGTTTAAATATCCCGTTGAATATGGCCCAAGCGCAATAATATTATTTAAATACCAGTATTTTAAATTGTGAACGCACTCGAAATTTTTACGCGAAAAATTAGATATTTCATACTGAATAAAATTTTTTTTCGGCAAAAAATACTGCGCATAACGGTAAAAATAATATCCAGACTCATTTAAATCACGATTATTTAAAATTTTCCCAAGCGGAGTATTTTCATCTAACGTTAATTGATATGTCGATATATGATCAGCTCCAGAATTTATAACGCCGTTAATAGAATTATGCCAGCTGCGCAAATTTTGTCCGGGAATCGAGAAAATTAAATCAGCGTTCAAATTTAACCCGGAATTTTTTATTAATTCCATCGCGTTTAATGCCTGTTTCGCATCGTGAATCCGTCCCAAAAATTTTAACTCAGAATCGTTCAAACTCTGAACACCTAAACTAATGCGGGAAACATTATTATTTTTCCAGAAATTTATTAAATCACGCGTTAATGTGTTTGGATTTGCTTCGATCGTAAACTCCCGGCACTCCGAAAAATTAAAATACTCCGAAATTAAATTTAATAATTCACGCCAAATTCTTAAACTTAATACGCTCGGAGTCCCACCGCCAATATAAACGGTGTCAATAAAAATTTTTTCGCGCTGAATTAATTCGAAATTACATAATTGAAATTTAATATATTCCAGCCATGAAATAAAATCCTGTTCACCTGAAAATTTTTTACTGTAGAACGAACAATATAAACATTTTTTTTCACAGAACGGCACATGAATATATAACCCAAAATTATTTTTATTATTTTTTTTCGCCATCGACCTGCATAAACGCTAAAAATGCTTCTTGCGGTATTGATACTTTTCCTATTTGCTTCATACGTTTTTTACCTTCTTTTTGCTTCTCAAGTAATTTGCGTTTCCTCGTAATATCTCCGCCGTAACATTTTGCTAAAACATCTTTTCTCAATGCTTTAACGTTCACTCTGACTATTACGCGCTTGCCGACTGAAGCCTGTATCGGAATTTCAAATAATTGGCTTGGAATTAATTCTTTTAATTTCGTGACTGCTGCATGACCGCGATTATAAGCTTGATCTTTATGACATATAAAAGAAAATGCATCTGCCGCTTCACCGTTCACTAAAATATCAACTCGAACTAATTCCGAAGCCCTCAAGCCTATAAACTCATAATCTAATGAAGCATATCCGCGAGTTTGAGATTTTAATTTATCGTGAAAATCAATTATAAATTCTGATAACGGCATCTCATAAATTAATCTGACGCGTTCCGGCGTTAAATAATCCATTGATTTATATGTCCCGCGTTTATCTTGAACCAGCTGCATAACTCTCCCGGTAAATTCTGACGGCATGAAAACGGATAATTTTATATAAGGCTCGCGAATTTCTGAAATTTCTCCAACATCAGGAAAATCTCCCGGCCTATGAGCTTCAATAATTTCGCCCGAAGTTTTGACGACTTCATAAATTACATTTGGTGCAGTTGCTACTAATTCCACGTTATATTCTTCGCGCAGTCTTTCCCGCACGACATCCATGTGTAACAGTCCCAAAAATCCGCAACGAAATCCAAAGCCTAAAGCCTCCGAAGTTTCAGGCTCGTAAGTTATGGCGGAATCATTTAAGCATAATTTTTCCAGCGCGTCACGTAATTGCGGATAATTGTCACGCTCAACAGGATAAAAACCGCAAAATACTACGCTTTTAATTTTTTTGTAACCAGGTAAAGCATTTTGAGCCGGGTTATTTGCGTCCGTAATTGTGTCGCCGACCTGAGCTTCTGCTAAAGTTTTTATGCTCGCCGTAATATATCCGACTTCACCGGGACCAAGCGAATCAACTGGAGTAAATCCCGGTTTAAATACTCCAACTTCATCGACTGGATAAATAATATTATTCTGCATAAATAAAATATTTTGTCCGGCCTTAACACTCCCATTTATAACGCGAATATAACAAATTACTCCGCGATAATTATCGTAAACAGAATCAAAAATTAAAGCTTGCAACGGAGCATTTATATCACCTTCGGGAGCTGGAATATTTTTCACGATGCTCTCTAAAATTTCGTTTACTCCTCTTCCGTCTTTTGCACTCGTTAAAATTGCGTTGTCCGCATCGAGTCCTACAACATCTTTAATTTCTTGTTTAGCGTTATCCGGTCTGGCTGAAGGTAAATCAATTTTATTTATTACCGGTAAAATTTCGAGTCCCTGTTCAATTGCCTGGTACGCATTCGCGACTGTTTGAGCTTCAACGCCCTGACTCGCATCAACAACTAATAAAGCACCTTCGCAAGCAGCTAACGACCTCGAAACTTCGTAAGCAAAATCAACATGGCCGGGAGTGTCGATCAAATTTAAAATATATTCTTGGCCGTTTTGTGCTTTATAATTCATTCGTACCGGGACTAACTTAATAGTAATTCCGCGTTCACGTTCCAGTGTTAAGGAATCTAAAATTTGATTTTTCATATCACGTTTATTAATTGTTCCGGTATTTTCGAGCAGACGATCTGCCAGAGTTGATTTACCGTGATCTATGTGAGCGATTATACAAAAATTTCTGATATTTTTTTGCAAAGTTTATAAGCACCTCCCAAATTTCAAGTAAATATAACATAAAATAAAATCGCAGCGTAAAATATAATTTATAAGAAATTTTTTTTAGGAGGAATAGTTTTATTATGAGAAAATTTTTAAGCGCATTAATTCTAATTTTAGTGTTTTCATTTTCGGCCAGTGCAAAAGATACAAGGATCGGAGTTATTGCGCTCTTGGACGAAGCAAAATTTAATGACAGTGCAAAAAGTTTTTTTCTTGAGGGCGGCTCGTTGTTTTCAAACGCTCACGAAGATTATAACGTGTCATATGTTTTTTATGACAATTTGCAATCTATGTTAATGGCTTTAAATTCCGGTGTGATTGATGAACTTGGCACATTCGCAGTAACTGCAAGATATATTTTATCGACCAACGAAAATTATAAATTATCCTGCATTGATTATAATGATGCGCCTTCATATTTTTCGTTTGGATTCTTGAGGGGTAAAGGCGAAAATTTACGCGACAAAATAAATAATGCGCTTATGAACATGAGAGCGGATGGGACTTTAAATAAATTAATTCTTGATTACACTCTTGAAGCCGGAATAACTCCGCAAGCTGTAAAATTTGAAAAATTTGACGGAGCAGATGAAATTAAAGTGGCTGTAACTGGTGATATACCTCCGCTTGATTTTGTAAACGCAGCTGGCGAACCTGCAGGATTTAACACGGCAATACTTGCGGAAATCGGTAAACGTTTAAAATTAAATATAAAAGTTTTAAATATTGATACGGTTGCAAAAACTGCGGCTTTAACTTCCGG
>CALCEM010000071.1 GCA_937900285.1 uncultured Fretibacterium sp.
TGCTCTTCCGATCTCTAAATTACTGAGATCAAAATATTTATTTATGTCTGGATTATCTTTATAAATTTTAAGCAAAGGATCTTTATTAACGTGATCAAAATGATTATAGAGCGAATATTGTCCGGAAATATTAAAATATCTGTCGGCGTTTAACAATTTTGCAAATAACACAGCAGCATAACCCCCGGCAGAACTTCCGCACGTTGTAATTTTATAACCGGATGTCAAATTTTTTAAAAATTCCGCAACTTTATCGGGTGTATTAATTTTTGAGTTTATCCCGGTCACGTACCACTGTTTATAAAGATCGCGACAAAAAATTATTAATTCGTAATATTCGCAAATTTTTTTATTTGATGATATATTCTGCCACTCGTAACGATCTTTTTTTATGATCTTTTCTGTAAATTCTTCGATCGTGTTTGGATAATATAAACCATTTCCGGAAAAAAATATTATTGCCCGTTTAGATTTTGCGCCAGTGTGAATTATTTTAAAATTGTCCTGTTCGTATTCATGTTTAACTAATTCGCTATTATTCCAAGGGAATCCGACCATAAAAATTAAAATCCTCCCAACTTAAATTTTTAATTTTAAATTTTAAATTCTGCTGTTATATGCGTGCCTTTATTATTATTATTTACACCTGATTCTATTTTTAAATTTCCGCCTATTAAATTCATTCTTTCGGTCATGCTTGCGAGTCCTCGATGTCCGCCTATTCTCAAATTTTCCATGCTGATATTATTTGCATCGAAGCCTTCGCCATTGTCATTTATATCAAGTTTAACGAGATCATTATTTTTTGTTAATTTAATATTTATTTCACTTGCTTGGCCATGTCGTGTAGCGTTTGAAATTGCTTCCTGAATTATTCGCAATAACGATAAAATTATTTCGTTGTCGATCTCTAATTCCTGAGCTTCATCATTAAAATCAGCCGTGATATTTATATCATAAACTTGCGATAATCTGTCCGTAATTTCCGTAATCGCTTCCGTTAATCCCAAATCCATCCACGGCGGAGCTAATTCATCGCACAACGATCTCAATTCTCTTACAACACTGCGAGCAATAATTTCAGTTCGTTTAATTCTTGCGGGTCTGGATTTTTCGTCATCTTCGAGCGTCATATGAATTTGTTGTACTAGAGCTGTAACTTCTTGTAACGGACCGTCATGAATTTCTCTGGCCATGTCCATACGTTCTTTTTCTTGAGCCTGAACGATATCGCGGACGTATTTATTTCTCAAATTATCGCGCTCAACAGTAGCCTCTGAAAATCTCAATAAAGCATTATGAACGCTGTCAATTTCTTTTACGGCATTTTTAAAATTTTTATTTGCCGTGTCGTTCCCGGACTGTAAATTATTTATTTCATCGACTAAATTTTGTAACGGAATTATTAACATGCTCCATAATAATCTTATTGCAATAAAACTCCCGATCGTTATTACAACAACTGAGAGCGGCCACATTCTGGAAATTATTACGAGTCCGCCTAATAATTGCGACCATGATACGGCTGCTATTACGTAGCCATGAGATTTTTTTAACGGGTAAATTGCGAGCGTGTATTCTTTTCCGTCTTTGCCCACTATTTTTATAGCTTCTCCGACTGGTAAATCATCGCGCCAAATATTTGCAATGTTTACAGCTCCAGGCGAAGCAATTATTACATTTCCTCCGCGTCCGATTAACGCGACCCAGCCGGGAATTGAAGGCCCCCAAGAAAAAAACGGATATTTTGAAACATCTCCCAATAACGGTAAGTCCCAAGAGTCATCATCTGAACTCAAATGATATGCCATGCTTTCGGCTAAATCCTGAACGTATGAACTTACAGCGGCTTCCATTGCGTTTTCTTGGTTGACCATTCCGGCAACAGCAAAAAATACAACAGCAACAGGAGGCAATACTAATAAGCACAATAAAATTATTAAAAAATGTGAACGCAATATCCTAAAAATTTTTGGAGGCATGATATTTATTTAATTTAATTTTATTTTAAATTTATTCGTCGTCCTCTAAAAGTTCTTCGAGTGTTACGACTCCATATTTTAAAGCAAGTAACAGCGCTTCAGTTTTATTTCTAGAGCCTAATTTATCATAAATCGAAGCCAAATGAGTTTGTACAGTTCTCTCACTGATAAATAATTTTTTTGCTACTTCTTTGCTCGATAAACCTTTGGCGGCCAGTAATAACACTTCACGTTCTCTAACTGATAACGGTTCGGGTATAAAATCATCTTCAGCAATTGCCGAAGCAACTTCAGGATCAAGATATAAACCGCCCTTCGACACTGTATTAATTGCTGCCGTTAAATCTTTTGGGCTGACTGTTTTTAAAACGAATCCTTTTGCGCCTGCTCTTAACGAAGCGATTACATATTGTTGAGCGTCATAAGAAGTCAGCATTATTAAAGATGTCGGCAGATTTGCGGCCTTAACTTTTTGAGCGACTGAAACCCCATCAAGTCCGGGCATACGAATATCCAATAATGCAACATCAGGGTTCATATCTTGAATTAAATCCCATGCTTTTTCACCGTCTTCAGCTTCTGCGATTAAATCAAGACTTGGTTCACGGCGTAAAAATTCGGCGATACCTGCGCGGGTTAAAGGGTGATCGTCGGCGAGTAATATTCTGATGACTTTATCATTTTTCATTTTTGAATCATCTCCAGTAAATTTTTAAATTTTAATTCTACATTCCTATTTCTTTTTCGACAGGTCTTAACGCCTTAATAGTTTCGTTAATAACATCATCAAGAGGCATATTCATACGTTCAGCGCCAATTTTAATTATTTCGCGGTTGACTCCTCTTGCAAATGCTTTGTCCTTCCATTTCTTTTTAACTGATTTTAATTCGAGATCGCTTAAAGATTTTGATGGCCTCACTAAACCGGCAGTAATTATCAAGCCCGTTAATTCATCAATTGTAAATAAAGTTTTTTCCATAATGTTAACCGGTTCAACGTCGCAACAAATTCCGAAGCCATGAGACTGCACAGCATGAATAATATTTTCATCGATATTTTCAGCGCTCAAAAGTTCTGGAGCGATATGGCAATGCTTTTCTGGTTCGTTCTGAGTTAATTCCCAGTCTATATCGTGTAAAATTCCAACTACTCCCCATAAATTTTCGTCTTCGTTAAATAATTTTGCAAAATGTCTCATTGCAGCTTCTACTGCTTTGGCGTGATGGATGTGCGATGATTCTTTATTATATTTCCGTAAAATATTAAATGCTTGTTCTGTTGTTGGTATCAATGAATTCTACCCCTTTTAATCTGTCTTTGGTATGTTTTAGTTTAAAATATAACCAGCTGTAATTTCCTATCGTCAAAAGTGTTATCCCTTTCAGTAATTCCGCCAAATTACTATACACCCTTAGTGGCATCAGCAATGTTCCACTGAACCATGTACTAAAAAAATTTTTATACTGTCCCGTCTTTGCATAACCATTTGCTAAACAAAATAACATGTTTCTGTTTGAGTCTTTATGTTCTCGTAGATAATACTCGTTCTTTTTAATAACAATCTTAATTCCTGTAATCTGTCTGCCCAAATTGCCACTTATATGTTTCTCTGTGTGTTCTATATTATACTTTACCAACACATCATCAACACAAGCTACTTTATATTTCTGAGCAACTCTTAGCCAGCAGTCCCAATCCTGTATTGCAGGCATTGATTCGTCAAATCCCCCTACATCTTTCAAACATCTAACGCGCATCAAAGTATGCTACAGGTCCATATAAAATATTCCAACGTGAGTTCATGAAATACATATCCATCAAGATGAGAGGGCAACATTTTCTTTATTACATTTATGGATTTGTCAATCCAATACATTCCGCAGTAAACAAGCCCGGTATTTTCATCGCACTCATTAAATTTTTTTAGTTGCTTTTCTAGTTTTTCCGGTAACCATTCGTCATCATCATCGAGGTAAGCAATAAAATCATCCTGCCCCCCCCCCCCC
>CALCEM010000072.1 GCA_937900285.1 uncultured Fretibacterium sp.
TTCAGACGTGTGCTCTTCCGATCTTATAAATATCTCCAATAGCTCCCTGCGAGTTAGGACAATTTACCATTATGCGGCCCGTTTTCATTCTTGAGGCAAATTCTTCGAGTTTAGCTTTTTCCTTAACAGCATCGAGATAAATCGCTGAAGTATGTCCGCGTCCTCCATCATAAATTAATCTTTCAGCCTTTGAGAATGCATCCTGTATATCAATAGCTCTATACATTGCAAGCAACGGAGATAATTTTTCATGGGCAAAAGGTTCTGAAGGTTCTACGCTCTCAACTTCACCGATTAAAACTTTTACGTAATCTGGAACGTTAAAGCCTGCCATTTCTGCGATGTGCGGAGCTTTTTGGCCGACGATCTTAGCATTTAACGAGCCGTCAATTAAAATTATGTCGCGGACTTTTTGAATTTCATCGGGATTTAAAAAATATGCTCCACGTTCCGCAAATTCTTTTTTAACTTCATCATAAACTCCATTTAAAACTATAACTGACTGTTCTGAAGCGCAAATTACTCCGTTGTCAAAAGTTTTTGAATGTAAAATCGAACTGACTGCGAGTTTAATATTTGCTGAATCGTCAATTATTGCCGGAGCATTTCCCGGACCTACACCGATCGCGGGTTTACCTGATGAGTATGCAGCTTTCACCATTCCGGGACCGCCAGTCGCTAAAATTAAATCTGCTTCGTGCATTATCATATTTGTCATTTCGAGAGTTGGGACATCTATCCAGGCGATAATATTTTCTGGTGCGCCGGCTTTTACTGCTGCTTCTAAAACTATTTTTGAGGCTTCGACAGTACATTTTTTAGCTCTTGGGTGCGGGCTTACTATAATTCCGTTGCGGGTTTTGAGCGCCAATAAAGTTTTAAATATCGCTGTAGCTGTTGGGTTTGTTGTTGGGATGACTGCGCCAATTAATCCGACTGGTTCAGCAATTTTTTTAATTCCGTACGCTTTATCATATTCAATTACTCCGCAAGTTTTAGTATTTTTGTAAGCGTTATAAATATATTCTGAGGCGTAATGATTTTTTATTACTTTATCTTCGACAACGCCCATCCCAGTTTCTTCAACGGCCATTTTTGCCAAAGGTATACGCGCTTGATTTGCTGCGGTTGCTGCTGCTAAAAATATTTTGTCGACTTGTTCCTGTGTGAATGTTGCATAAATTTTTTGAGCTTCTCTTACGCGTGATATTGCTTCAGTTAATTTTTCAACATTATCAACAAATTCATACATGCCGGAAAATTCCTCCTGATCTATAAACATTTTTAATTTATCAAACTTTAACCGCCAAAATTATAAAAGTCAAATTTTTTTTAATCCTCAGCTGGTACGCAAATCCATTCTGAAGGCCAAAAATCTTTACGGGCTTTACAAGTATCAGGGCGGATTATTATTTTATTCTGAAACACAAAAAAATTTTACATCATGGATCAAATTTGAAATATATTTTATTGCGTTATCGTAATATTTTGGTGAAGTCTCCCAGCCTAATTTTACAAAATCTCCGCGCCTCACTGAAATACTCACGGAATTACAATTTCTTATCTCGTTTAATAGTTGTTTAGCCTTATCAGAGAAATTTAATTTTATTTCAAAATCTTCGCGTAAATTATCTTCTATTCCAGAAAAATATTTAAAGCTCTGCCAATATCCGTCAATAAATCCGCGTTCAACGTTTAAAATTTTTGGGTCAAAATCTCCAGCAGTATAAAAATCACTGTACCTCCTAAATAATGGGTTATGCCTGTCAGCGAAAAATTTAATTAACATCGATTGAAATTTATTTGTGTAATCTGCTTTTATATTAAAAATTCTTTCAAGCTCGTAATTTCTTAAATCAGCTATCGAATTTTTACGCTTGTTAAAACTCCAAATATCTAAAATTGGTTTTTTGCCTAATGAAATTAATTTTTTATATAATCCATATTGGTACATTTGATTACCTAAACCGCCTTTTATTGCGACGATGAGCATTTTTTTTTGAGCCTCCGTATTTTTATTATGATCACGATAAAAAATTATAATGTGCAGATGAATTTTTAAACACATGAAAAAACGAGAGAGACAAAATTAAATTTATCCCCCTCATTTATATTTAACTTTTCACATAAATTAATATGCGAGCTTATAAATTTCTAACACGTCATTCTGATTTAACTTCTTTAGAGTTCCAAACGGCAGCGCACCAGATTTTGAAGCATTATCCGCCAATTGTTGTATTTCGTCCTCTTTTATATTCAATTCGCGTAAAGTCGTGGGGGCGTTTATATCCCTGTAAAAATCTTCAAGTGCCTCAATCGTCGCAAGTGCTTTTTCTTCGTCAGAACCATCGAAAATATCAAACACATTCTCGCCTAATCTCGCAAACGGTACAGGATTAAATTTATATAAATACCTCGCCCATGCAGGCATAACCACCGAAAGCGAAGCACCGTGAGCAACATCAAATAATAAACTTATTGAATGCCCTAACCTATGCGAGCTAAAATCTCCGCGAGTCGCCCGGCCGCATGATAAAATTCCGTTATGCGCCAATTGTGAAGCCCAAGCATATTCCGCTCTAGCATCGTAATTTTTTGGATCGTCGATTAATTCCGGGATAATTCTCAACATGTTACGAACTAACGCATAACCCTGATCATCCATAAATTCAGAACCTTCATCACCGTCAAGCAATCTCTCAAGAGCATGGGCAATAATATCAACTCCGCCATATACAGTTTGTTTTTCGGAGAGCGTAAATTGAAATTCCGGGTCGACTGCTGCGATTTTTGGATATAAATGCGGATCGCTGAACGAAGTTTTTATATTAGCTTCCGGGTTTGAAATTACGGAAATTGCGTTTACTTCGCTTGCTGTCGCTGAAGCTGTAACAACTCCGTAAATTGGAACGGTCTTATTAATTTTAGCTTTATGCTGGTAAATGTCCCAAACATCTCCGTTATAAAATGCTCCTGCCGAAATAGCTTTTGCTGTATCGAAAACACTTCCGCCACCAATTGGCATTAACGCGTCAATTTTTGATAATTTTACTCGTGCTATACCATCGCGGACTTTATCAATTCTCGGATTCGGCTTAATGTCGTTCAACTCTGGAAATGAAATCCCCAGCTCGTTAAGCATGTCAGTAACTTGAGTATACGCGCCACATTTAAAAACAGATTTTCCTCCGTAAATTAATAATACGGATTTTATATTATCAGCCTTCAAATATTCGGCTAAATCTTTAACGCTGCCCTTTCCGAATAAAACTCGTGTAGGGTTGCACCAATTAAAATTTTGCATGATTAAAAATTAAAAATTAAAAATTAAAATATTTCTTCGCGTTGTTGTAGCTAATATTCTGAACGATCTCGCCTAAAGTTTCGTAATCTTCCGGGTAAAATCCGTCTTCAACCCACTGGCCGAACAATCTGCACAAAATTCTCCTAAAATATTCATGTCTCGGATAACTTAAAAAACTTCTGCTGTCAGTGAGCATTCCGATGAAGCCTGCTAAATATCCGAGTGAAGCCAATGATTTAAAATGCGCGGTCATGCCTTCAAAATGATCTTCAAACCACCATGCTGAACCGTGTTGAATTTTGGAAACTCCGGGAATTACATCAGCCTGGAAGCATCCGCATATTGTATCAATAGCAGAATTATCATTACCGTTTAAGCTATATAAAATAGTTTTTGGGAGTGAATTTCTGTTTTGAACTTCGCCCAAAAATTTCGCGACACCAGTTGAAGGAGCAAAAGTATTAACGCAATCGAATCCGGTATCAGGTCCTAATTTATTGAACATGCCTATATTATTATCGCGTCTGCATCCGTAATGAATTTGCATGACCCAGTTACGTTTATTGTATTCGCTTGCTACAAATAACATAAACTCAGTTTTAAATTTGTCGAGCGCTACATCGTCGAGAGTTTTTCCGCTTAAACGTGATGAGAAAATATCTTCAATTTCTTTTTCGGAGCTTGCGGGATTGCATGTAACATCATTAACTCCGTGATCGCTTAATTTGCAGCCACGTTCGCCGAAATAGTCCATGCGTTTGGAAATTGCTTTTTTCAGATTGGCGAATGAATCAATTTTAACGCCTGAAACTTTTTCCAATTGCGCAATATATTCCGGCCATGTAATTTTTTCGATGTTCATAGCTTTATCAGGTCTCCAAGCCGGGATAACTTTTGTTTTGAAAGATTTATCAGCCGCAATTTTTTCGTGCCAATTTAAATCATCGATAGGGTCATCGGTTGTGCAAATTGTTTCAACGTTGCTCATGTTGATTAAATCGCGAACTCCGAAATCATCGCGGTGTAATTTTTCGTTGCATAAATTCCAAACTTCTTCGGCGGTTTTTGCGTTTAAAACTCCGTCATAGCCGAAAAATCTGCGTAACTCCAAATGGCTCCAATGATATAACGGGTTGCCGATAGCTTTCCCAACGACTTCGGCCCACTTCATGAATTTATCGTGAGCGCTTGTATTTTTTCCTGTGATATATTCTTCAGGGACTCCGGCGCAACGCATTAAACGCCATTTGTAATGATCTCCGCCGAGCCAAACCTGAGTAATGCTTTCATAATGGAGATTTTCGTAAATTTCTTTTGGGCTGATATGGCAGTGATAATCAATGATCGGGCATTTTTCGGCGTAATCGTGAAATAACTTTTTAGCAGCTGGCGTATTTAATAAAAAATCCTTGTCCATGAACGACATAATAAAAAAAATTCCTCCTAAAAAAAATTTTAATAATTATCCATTTTTAAATTTAAATTTGTACTGTGAAAATTTCTGAAAATTAGTTTATGTAACTTCATAAAAAAATTACCAAGTAAGTCCTTGCTGTGTAAGAAATTCCTGCGCGGGTATATTACCTTGTTGAGCAGATAGACGCATATATTTAAATGCCTCCGAATAATTTTGTCTTGTCCCGTTTCCTGTGCCATACATAAGAGCTAAATTATATTGAGCTTCAGCGTATCCTTGTTCAGCAGATTTTTTAAACCAATTGAACGCCTCCGAATAATTTTGTCGTGTTCCTTTCCCTTGTTCATACATGATACCTAAATTATATTGAGCTTCAGCGTATCCTTGTTCAGCAGATTTTTTAAACCACTTAAACGCCTCCGAATAATTTTGTCTCACTCCTTCACCATCGTAGTACAAGAGACCTAAATTAAATTGAGCTTTAGCGTATCCTTGTTCAGCAGATTTTTTAGACCACTTAAACGCCTCCGAATAATTTTGTCTTGTTCCTTCACCTTCGTGATACATGCAAGCTAAATTATATTGAGCGGTTGTGTCTCCTTGTTCAGCAGATTTTTTAAACCACTTAAACGCCTCTCTTTTATCTTGTTGAATGCCCCAGCCGTTTTCGCACATAACTCCCATATAAAATTGTGCTCCCGCGTGTCCCTGTTCAGCAGCCTTTAAATACCATTTTACGGCCTCATTGCTGTCCTGTTGTATAACGGATCCGTTGTCATATGCGACACCTAGTAAAAATTGAGCTTGTGCATCCCCTTTATTTGCCTGTTCAAAAATTATACTGAGGTCAGGAGCATACCCGAAATCATCAGCACACGCGATCCCGACCATAAACAATAAGCAAATAACAAAAACGAAAATTTTACGCATAAAAATTCCCTCCCAAAAATTTATTTACAAAAACAGAGTACCGCAAAAAAATTTTATACGATACCCTTTGCTATTTAGAGTATAAATTTAAATAATTCTTTAACTTAATTCCGTTACAAACTTTTTTATTTTTACTCCTGCTCCTGTGTAAATTTTGAACGGGTGAAAATGTTTGTGTATAATACACCAAAATAAAATTTTATCTGGAGCGCTTGGGAGTATGGTCGCGAAAATATATAAATTAGCTGAAAAATTTTTTATTGTCGTAATCTTGTTTAATTTGTTTATTACTTTTCAGTCTGAAGCCGAAGCAAAAATTAAAATTGAAAACGGCATGTACATTTTAAATTCTGTTGAAGGTTCTGCGGCCATAAATAACAGAAAAAAATCCGTAGTACGTGAAGATGCAAAACGTTCCGCATATGGTAATATTATCGAAAAAATACTTAATGATTTATCGCTCAATGATAATGAAAACGAAAATTATAAGGAGATTTATAAAAAAATTTACTCAAAGATGCCCGCGCTCGTTAAAGATTTCAAAATTATTTCTGAAAAAGTTACAGACGATGGAAATTTAAATATTAATGTCGCGTGTAAGATCAGTGAAAAAAATCTCGATAATTTAATCGGCTCTGATGTTATAAATATGCTTGGTAATCCTAGAGTAATGATTTTGATCGATGAAAGGATTGCGGGAATTACCCAGGGGGGGGGGGGGCAAGGCTCTTTAACTGAAAGTGAAATTTTAAAATTATTTGAGGAAGCTGGATATTTAATCGTTGATCCTCAACAAGCTCGAACACTTTTAAATTTAAACTCTTCTCAAAATTTCGATGACCCCTCAAAATTAACTGAACTCGCAAAAACTTTAAGAGCAGATATAATAATCACCGGCAAAGCAAGCGCAGGAGCTTACGCAAAACAAAAAATTCACGGCATAACACTTTACGGAATTAGCGGAACTGTCCAATTAAAAGCGGTCTTAACTCAAACAGCTTATCAGATAAGTTCAAAAACTTTTGCGGCTTCAACTGGCAAAAAACCTGCCGGATCTATTTCAGAAGGAGCAGGACGCTGTTTTAAAGAAGCTGCACACAAAGCAACCGAACAAATTATTTATAAAATTGCTTATAACATGGCCTCCGCAGGTTCCGCATTTAGTGGCAAAAATATAAACATAAAAATTTTTAATGCCTCATTTGGTGACGTTGAAAAAATTGAAAATGCTTTAAAGGAATTTGCCGGAAATTCTGGAAAATTATTTGAACGCTCTTATAAAAATAATATTCTCGAAATCGATTTAATTTCAAAACACAGCGCACGTGATACAGCTTCATTTTTATCAGAACATGGCATCAATATAAATGCTCTAACTGTTCAAACGATCGAAGCAAATATTTTAAAGGACAATGCGACAAAAAATAATATTGCTGATGCTCCAAATACGAATTTAAAAATTATGAACGTTTCTTCATTTGCACAAGCTGGAGAAATTGAGGACAAATTAAAAAATTTTTTGCAGGCATCAATAAACAAATTTTCAAGCAAGTACAACGATCAAACACTTGAGATTTTTATAAATTTTTCGGACGGCATCGACATAACTAAAACCGAGCGGGATATAGCAGTATTTTTCGAAAATAACGGGATAAAAATAAATTCTCTCTCGTCAGGTTTCATAAACGGAAATTTTTCACCCGTAAACGAAAACCAAAAAAGCGAAGGGCTTTTAAATTGGAGCTGGTAAACATGAAAATAAAAAAATTATTAATTTTAAGTTTTATATTATTATGCGTCGGATTATTTAATATTTCAGAAGCTGCTGTAAAAAATAAATCTAACAATAATATTAATTCTGAATCTTCTGTGTTACCCCAAAAAGGTGATATAGCCGTAATTGTCGAAGCACCAGACGAACATAAATCACGAGTCGAAGCAGATATTATAAATATTTTGATTGCTCGCGGTTATAGAATTGTCGATGAAGCTAAAATGAAAAAAATCCGTTCAGCATCCGCAAAAGCTCAAGCAGCTCGTTATGCTCTTTACGGCGAATTCGACAAAATTTTAAAAATAAATTCCAGTTATAACGTTTCTGCTACAGTGATAGCCCAAATTATTCCGGAACAAGTTAAAGAAAATCCTTTTAAACTTTCAACCGCAACAGCTTCAGTTTCAATTATTGCCGTTAAATCAAATGGCGTAAAACTCGGCGGAAAAACTTCTAACAGCAAACAGGTGGGCTATACAGAATTTGAAGCAATGCGTAAAGCTGTGGACGATGCTGTTAAATCCGGAATGTCGCAATTATTTTAAATTTTATTTTTGTTTGGGAGATAAATAAAACACATGCGCAAAATTTTAAATTTAAATTTATTGGTGATTTTTCCAGCGATTATAATTTTTTCGTTTTTTTCGGGTGAAGCGTTTTCAAATTCAAAACCACGACTGGCTGTAAGAACGTTCGAAGACAAAACAGAAGACCAAAAAGCTCCAGCAAATGCCGTTATGGACATGATGATAACTGAGATAAATAAATCTGGAATTTTTGATTTAATGGAGCGCGAAAAATTAAATTATATTGCTGATGAAATAGAGCTGAGTCAATCCGGTTTAATGGATCCCGAAACTGCACCGCAATTAGGAAAAATTAAAGGCGTTCAATACACAATGACAGGCGCAATAACTTTATATTATTTCAACGAAAAAAAGAGCGGTATAACTTTGCCGGTAATTAAATCGACTGCTTTGTCTAAAACTGCTTACGTGCTGCTTGAAATTCGTATTTTTGATAATTCGACGGGACAAATTATTTACGCTTCGGATCAATTAGGGACGGCAACGCAAAAAACTAGAGGCAACCCAAATCCAAAAGAACAATTAATTTTTTCTGGCGGTTATCAGACTGTTTACAGCGGAATACTTGCACAAGCTACACGAGATGCTGTAATAAAACATGTTCAGGAAATTAAAAATCGGGACTGGGAATAATTTTATTTTTATATTTTTGTAAGGCCATGAAGAAAAAAATATTTTTAGTTTTGGCGAGCATATTTATTATATTTATATTTATATTTAATTTTTGCTTTTGTGCTCATGCTGACGAGAATGAAAATAAAAATAAAAGTAAAAATAATTTTATACGTCTCGGTGTTATGAAATTTCTGCCAAGAGCTGAAGGAGTCACGGAACGTCAAGCAGCTGCGATCGGAGATATTTTTACGAGGACGTTGGCGAAATCAAAATTAATTACTGTTGTTGAACGGGATCGGCTCGATGAAGTTGCGCGGGAAAATAGTTTATTGCGTGCTGAAAATTTAAATTTTGAGAATGATGAATTAATCAAAATCGGCAAATTAATAAGCTGCAAATATATTTTGCTCGGAGCAGTTACGGGGCTTGAAAAAAGAACATCGACTCAAGATTTATGGATCGTAAATAATAAACGTCAGGAAATTACGGCAGTTATTGATGTTCGTATTGTGGATGTTGAGACGGGTAAAATTATTTTTACATGTTCCGAGAGTGGCAGCTCATCAAAAAAGGGATCGGGATTTAATTTTTATGGCATCAAAACAGATTCCGGAGACTTTTCAGGCGTAGAAATTCAAGCTATATCAAACGCAATAACGAGAGCAGGTTTTTTAATTCGCGAATTCTTAGCAGGTGAAAATATAAAAGTAATTCAAGTTGGAGCAAAAGAAATAATTATTAATGCCGGTGAAAATTGGAATTTAAATCCCGGAGATTTGTTTGAAGTTTATTCTAATGAAAGCCAGGAAAAAATAAATTTAACACCAATTGCGATAATAAAAATTTTTGATGTTCAAAATGATTTCAGTCGCGCTCAAGTGATTAAGAACGGCGGGAAAATTTCAAATATTCATGATGGAAATATTTTAAAACCGATCAGCCAAAAGGACGCAGATTTTTTAATCAAGCAAAAAATATTTTCAGGTGAAACAACGAAAAATAAAAAAAGCAGGCTTCATCAAAATAATTTAAAAGGGATATAAAAATAATCATGGACTACTTGTTAATTTTTTATGCTGGAAACGAAATAAAACAAATTACGCTCAAAAATAACGAAATAATAACCGTTGGAAATTCCGAAAATGATACACTGAAAATTATTAATTGCGGCCTCAGTGCTGAACATTTAAATTTAAATAATTTCGGCTATGGAATAAATATTTTTTCTAAAACTCCTTTTGACATGGCCGGAGAAAAATATTTAAACAGAATTATTTCGGCTGGAGATTTTTTAAATATAAATTCTGGTTTAAAACTCGCCGTCATTGAAAAATATTGTGATTGCAATATTACACTCGCTCTAAATAATTTAAGTGAAATCAGTATCGGACGCTCTTCTAAAAATGATATTTGCCTGAAAAATTCTCTAGTTTCATCAGCTCATGCAGTCATAAGAAAAATTAATACTAAATGGGTAATTAAAGACAGACAAAGCAGAAACGGAATTTTTATTAACGGCACATTATTAAATAATAATTCAAGCTTCGAATTAAATAACGGTGCAGTAATTTTTATTGGCGGGTTTATTCTGGAATTTAAAAACGATTCGATAAATTTTATAAATACTCCCGGAAGCGTTATATTTTCAGATAAAATTTTAAATGAAACTCTATCAGCTCCAATTATAAGCGGGCGGTCATTTTTATTTTCACGATCTCCGCGCATGAGAAAAACTGCAACAAATTCCGAAATAGAAATTTTTTCACCGCCTAACATAAGCGCAAAGCCTTCTATTTCATGGGGATCTATTTTATTGCCTCCAGTTTTGATGGCTGGAGTTATGTTTTTAGCTGCTAGTTTCACAAAAAATTTCGGCACGCTCTTTTATACTCTTCCGATGTCTTGCGTTAGTGTTTTCATGGCGTTTTTTAATTACAGATCGCAAAATAAAAAATGGCTTCAATCAACTAACATGGCCGTAAAAAAATATTTTGAACACCTGCAGGAAAAAGAACTTGAAATTACAAAACTCGAAAACGAATACACATCAATTTTATCAGCAATAAATCCCGGTATTTTTGAATGTATTTCAATCGCTAAAAATATTAATCGCCGTTTATGGGAAAGAACTTCAAGGGATTCAGATTTTTTAAATATCCGCGTCGGAACTAGTTCAATTAATTCAAACGTAAATATAAAAATTCCAAAAACTCAATTAACACTCGAAGAAAATACATTTTTAAAGGAAGCTGAAAATTTAAAAGAACGTCATAAAATTTTAAATGGTGTTCCCGTTTGTCATTCGTTTTTGAATTTCCCCGTAACTGGTTTAATCGGAAACAACGAAAATTTAAATAAAATGATCTGGAGCATAATAATTAATATCGCCGTCCACCATTCTTATGAAGATGTAAAAATTATTTGTATTTACCCCGAACGAGATAAAAATAAATGGGAATGGCTGAGATGGCTTCCGCACGTCTGGAACTCCGAAAAAACCCGCCGTTTTATGTCGTGCACTTTAAAGAGTGATGAAAATAATAATAATAGAACTGCACGCGAAATTTTGAGAGAACTATCAGAAATATTAAAGTTACGTCAGAAGGAATCCAAAAATAATTTAATTTCAACGCCGTTTTATTTTTTTATATTTGCTGATAAAAATCTCGTCGAAAGCAGTGGAGAAAAATTTTTACCTGATTCTTCTTCTTATGGTTATGCTGTTCTTTATGCTTATGGTGATATAAGTTCTTTACCGCTTGAATGTAATGCTGTTATTGATTGCGGCGATCCAGATAATAAAATAAATGCCTCAATTCAAATGACTAATGAAAATAATAATATTAATTTTATTCCGGATTATATTTATATTCATGCTGACATGTTAGAAAAATTTTCCCGGTCGCTTGCTCCTGTTCGGGTTCAGTCTTCTGGAGGTTTAAATTTATTGCCGTCAAAAGTTTTATTTTTTGAGGGACTCGGCTCGAAAACTGTCGAAGGTCTTAACATTCTTTCACGCTGGAATAAAAGTCAGTCGTATAAAAGTTTAGCCGTACCAATCGGAATAAAAAATAATGGCGACATGTTTTATTTTGATGTTCATGAAAAATCAATGGGACCGCACGGCGTTATAGCTGGCACATCCGGAAGCGGTAAAAGTGAAATGCTTACGGCCTGGCTTTTGTCTTTAGTAATGCATTTTTCGCCGAAGGATTTAAATATTTTACTGATCGAATTTAAGGGGAATGATCTATCAAATATTTTAATAACTTTGCCTCATATAGCAGGAGTCGTGAATAATCTTCAAGTTTCTACAGCTATAGAGCGCAGTCTGATTTCACTTTCAGCAGAATATAAACGCCGTCTCCAAATTTTTGAGAGCGTTACGGATCTCGCAACAAAATCCCTCCCGGCTTATCAAAAATATTATAAAGATCACCCAGATGAAAATTTAACGGAACTGCCGTATTTAATAGTTGTTCTTGATGAGTTCGCGGAATTTAAAAAACAATTTCCCGACCAAATAGACAAATTTGTACAGCTCGCGAGGGTTGGGCGCAGTGCTGGTTTATATATGGTTTTGTCCACTCAATCCCCCAGCGGAGTCGTGCCGGCTCAAATAGAATCCAATATAAAATTTTATATATGCCTGCGAACTGCAAACACCGGCGAAAGTAAAGAATTGCTCGGAACACCTGACGCGTTTTTTATTTCAAATCCCGGACGAGCTTACGTTAAATCTGGAGATTCGATTTATGAACAAGTTCAAACTTTTTACAGCAAAGAATTTTATAACCCGAATAATGAAAGCGAAAACAAAAATAAAAATATCGACCCGGAAATAAATTTAATAAAAATCGACGGTGAACGAGTGAAATTTAAAAATGACGAAAACGAAAATAATAAGAGCCAAAATAATAAAACTGAAGGTCAAATTTTAGTTTCGTATATTAAAGAACTCGCTCAAAAAAATAATTTTGAAAATGCAAAACCTGTTTGGACGAAAGAGCTTCCGGAATTTTTAACGCTTTCGGAGCTTGACGAAAAATATAAAATTTCACGAGCCTTTAAAAATAATATCTGGTCCGAAATAAATACAAGTTTTAAATTTTCAGTTGGGCTTCTCGATGTTCCGGAACAGCAAAAACAAGAGCCGTTTATACTTGATTTCACAAACAACGGACATCAAATCTTATTTGGCGCACCTTCGTCAGGCAAAACAACTTTTTTACAAACTGCAATTTTATCTGCAGCGCTTTCGTATACGCCGGAACAAATTAATTTTATTATTCTTGATTTTGGAAGCTGGAGCATGAGAACTTTTGAAAATCTGCCGCATACTTTAATGATCGCTTATGCCGGTGAAAAAGAAAAATTACAGAAGGCAGAAGAATTTTTAATTAACGAGCTTAACACGCGTAAAAATCTTTTTGCTGATCAGGGAGTCGGAACGCTCGAAGCATATAAACAAATATCAGGGAAAAATTTGCCGGCGATTTTAATAGCTATAGACAATATTACAGTTTTGAATAATCAATACTCCGAAATGATCGACACAATTATAAAAATTTCGAGTGAGGGCGGAAATTTAGGAATTTATTTGCTGATAACATGTTCCGGAAGTTCATTTTTTAAGCTCGATAATTACATAAAATCAAAACACGCTCTCGAATTAACGGACATTACGGAATATAGATCGCTCGTCGGTGCAGCTTCAAAACAAAAACCTGGAAATTTTAAGGGAAGAGGATTCACAAGAGGCCCGCTCGAATTTCAAACGGCTTTATGTGTAACAGGTGAAAACGAAGGCGAAAGGGTTAAAAATTTGCGTGATATTTGTTCAGCGATGCGAGATGCTTGGGGCGGTGGACGTGCTTCAATTGAAGAGGCAGAAAACGCGGAAATAAATATTAACGATTTGGAAATTAATGGCGACTTCTTCCAGATTGGAATAAATAAAAATTCAAAACAGCCAGTTAAATTTATATTTTCAGATATGACAGCGTGTATTATTTCCGGAAATTCTGAAGCCGGAATAAAAAATTTAATTTGCCTGATGATTAATGCTCTTAGTCATGATCCTGATGCAAAAATTTATTTATATGACGAGAGCGAAGAGATCAGCGGAATATATTCGAGTTGCGAAATTATAAAAAATTCTTCCGGAGCAGATTTATTTATGTCTGATTTAGCTGATGAATTTGACCGGCGAAACAATGAAGAAAATTTAAATAATAATTCCCGCATAATTTTTTTAATTGATGACTTTTTAAAATTTTATCGCGGTATTTCACAGGAGAGCGCGGACATTTTGGAAGTTATTACGAGAAGCGGCAGTGATTTTAATATTTATGTTTACATTGCGAGCAGTTTTAATGATCTCGGATTTTTGAACACTTTCAGGAAAACTATAAAACCATTTGACAACTGCATAAAAAAGGGCAACGCGGTTATATCAGGCGGAAATATTTCGGATTATGTTGCACTTAAAGATATGCATAACGAGACAAATTTAAAATTTTCAAATTCTGAGGGCTGTTTAATTCACGCTGGAAAAGTTACGCCGGTTAAATTTGCTAGGGTTGGAGCTTAGAAAAATGAATTACGAACCAGAAAAAATAATAATTACGGTTGAACACAAAAATAAAAAAATTTCCCTTGATATGGAACTCCCGACAAAAGTGCCAATAAATATTTTACGTTCTCAAATATTGGACATTTTAAAAAATTTATATCCTGATGATTTTATAAATTATTCGAATTGCAGGCTCGCATGTGACAACAAAATTTTAAACGCCGATGAAACTTTAATTACAGCTGGGATATATGACGGAAGTATTTTGCGTTTAATAAATTGAATTTTGCTTTATTCCCCAATTAATTTTTTTTATGGGGTTTTAAAGAAATAAATTTTAGGAGGTGAAATTTAAAAATGCCTGAAATTTTATTAACGCCCGAAATGTTGCGCGAAGAATCCAACAAACTTAACAGCCAGCGTGAAAATTTAAATTCAACGGTAGAAGCTATTAAAAACCTTGTTGACAGTCTCGAAGCAGGATGGAAAGGCAAAGCGCAGGATGCATTTGTGGAAAGTTTCAGAGCCAAAAAAGCCATATACGATGCATTTTCACAGGATATGCTTGGATTTGCGACTTTTATGACTTCTTATGCTGCGGCAATGGAACAACGTGATGCGAGTGCGCCCGGTGAGTTGACGTTTTAATTTTTTGTGCATCGAATGGAGGAGGTGAAAAAAAATAAATGGCGACCACGATTTTATTAACGCCTGAAAATCTCATAGCCGAAGCCGGGAAATTAATGGCTAATAAAAACACGCTCGATGATATTTTTAAGGGCATGGCCGATTTAATTAATAATTTAGTAAGTCATTGGCACGGTGAAACGCAGCAGGCTTTTACGGAAAGTTTTACGCAGAAGCGGGCAATTTTTGATGATTTTTCCGATGATATGGCGAGCTTTTCTAATTTTATGAAGAAGTACGCTAACGAAATGGAACAACTTGAACAAGGCAACAAAGTTATAGCCCAAAAGTTATAACGAAATAATTTAAAGGGTGGGGAATTTATTTTATTTTTTCTCTGCCCTTGCTGAATTTTTTGGGAGGTTAAATTAATTTATGGACGAAAAATTTTTATGTTTAACTGCCAAAGAAATATTTTACACGGCAGTAATGTTAAAAATAAAACAGCTCGTAAATATTGTTTATGATTTTCCAGCGGATGTAAATAAATTTGAACAGGAATTAAACGAAGCTCGAAACAGTTTAAGAAAAAAGAAATTATTAACGGAGAGCGCGCGGGGCGGAATAAATTTAAATTTTGCTTTGATTGCATGTACAGCATTTTGCGCGGCTCCTGAAACCTGCGAGATCATAAACTCAAATAATTATCACGCCACAATTTATAAAGTGTCTTCGGTGTATATGCTCATGGAAAAAAATTCAAGTGATGAATTTAATTTTATCTGGTTTACGGAACGTGAAATTTTAAATAAATACGTCGACAGCAAAATAAATTTACAAAATTCGGAAGGAGAAAATATTAAAAATGTCAGGTCTTAGAAATTCAAGCGGAAAAATTGTAATTGACGAAGCAGAAGCAGAAGCCGACATCAAAAAGCTCGAACAAATTAACGCAAAATTGGAAGAAGCTGAGGACCTTTTATCACCTGTTCATTTTGATTTTGAACGTTTACGCGGTGAAACGAGTGCGGCACTTAAGGATTTGTATTTTAAATTTTTTAAGGAATTTAGGACGAGTGAAGATCAATGCAGAACGACAGCAAATTTTATAAAAGCTGTTGTCAACAAATATAAAAATTTAGATCGTGAATACGCCGAAAAAGCTCGCAACGGTGGCAGGGGGTAAAAATTTAACATGGCAATAATGATAAACGTACAAGCAGTAACAGAAGGAATAAATAACGCGCTTAATTATATTGAGTCTCAAGAATCGGCGCTCGATCAAATTAATAATAATATAAATTCGATGGATGATATTTGGGACGCTGAGGATCAAAAAATTTATTCGCGACAATTTCAAAGCACTAAAACAAAAATTAAAACGTTTAATCAGGGCGTTAAAAATTCGTTAAACACGATGAAAAAATTTGTTGATGATTGCGTTGAGCTTGATTTAAAGACGGGTCGCGATTTGAGAAATGTAAGCTGGTAAATTTTCGGGAGGATTTAATTAATTATGCCAAAAATCAAAGTAGTAACGGATGCGATGGTCGAGCGTGCTAATTTTATAGGTCAGAACGCTGAAATAATTTTAGAAAATCAGAATAACGTGACAAATATTTTTAAAAATCTCGGAAGGGGTTTCAGCGGAAAAATTCCATCTTTAATGACGCAGCACATGTTAGCGATGGATTCGGAATATAAAAACATGAACGGGATTTTAAGTAATTATAAAAATTTTCTTGAGGATGCTGCTCAAAAATACGAGTGGACGGAAGAAGAATTAACGAAATTTGCGCAGTCATTAGCGGGATCGAACACTGCAACGGGCAATAATGATAATAATAATTTAAATTATTCAAACAGCACTGAAACAAGTAATGATGGTAATAATTTTCAAGCTGATCAAAATACTGAGCAAAATAATTCAACTTCTGAAAATTCTGCACCTTCAACGCCTGTAAATAATAATGGAGGTTGGGACGCTTCAGGAGGTTGGGATACTGTTGGGGATAGTTTTCCGCATAATCCGCCCGATTTAAATTCAATTTATTACGACGGAAGCAATCCTGAAGGCAAACAACTTGCATATCATAAGAGGGGCGATCACGGAGTAAATAGCATTGATTGTTGTTTTTACGCGAGGTCTAGAGCTATGGAGGTAAGAGGGTGGACTAAAACGTATGGAACTTATACGACGACCGATGATCTTAACGCCATAAAAAATGGTGATCGTGTTGTACGTTTTGATAAAGCAAATGGCGGGATGCATTTTGTATATGTTGAGGCGTATGACCCTAACACTGACACCGTATATTTTTCGGATGCAAATATGGGAGGTTCTCCAGCTACAGACGGCAGGCTTCAGAGCGTAAATTTTAACGAGTTCTCAAAATACATCAGCAATGCGAAGGGCGTATATGTAGAAATTCCGTAAATTGAAAATAAATGTAAACATGTAAACGAGGTAAAAAATTATGTCAGAAAATTTAATTATTTTTGATGAGCAGTACGTAGCAGAACAAATAAAACGAATTAGCCAAGCTCAAAAATTAGTTGAAGAGGCTTTAAATATTATCAGGAAGGCTAATCAGCATAAAACTTGGCAATGCGAAGAACGTTACAAAATAGATGAAAGCATGAATATTCTTTCAAACAGATTAAACCGGGTTAATATGGGAATTATCAGGACAGCGAACGCGCTCGGAAGAGGTTTTAAAAGTTTTTTGGAACTTGAAAGCAGATCAGAAACACAGGCACAAACGTTGTCAAATAATTTAGTAAATAATAACGGTTTTCAAGCTACGAATTATAAACGCGAAACAGATGCAAAAATAATAAATGTTCCAGTTACTCAAGTTCCGATTTCTTCAGATTCTTTTGAAGCTAAAGCCGGCGTAAAAAAATTTATGAGGGACGCAATACAAGGCAGTGTATCATTTATAACAACAATAGCAGGGGCTGTCGGTAATGGTGTTAATAAAGCTGCAGAAGGTTTTTTAACGGACGTAAAGGAAGCTTTTATTGAGCCTGCTGTAAATATTTTTAAAGCTAGTTATTCATTACTTCCATCACTCAAAGAACCTCCATATGATGACACAGCAGAAGCCCTTTTGAGTATAGCTTCAAATTCAGTCAGTCTTATAGGTACAACTTTAACACTTGGAGGGGGACTCGCAGACAGAGGTATAAAAGGTCAATTAAATAATTTGAGTGAAAATACAATGAACATAGCCGATAAGTATAGCAATGTAAGCACTATATATGGAATTGGTGAAAACATCGGCCAAGCTGTGAAAAATCCAAACCAGTCAGAAGATTCCGCTAATAAAATTATGGAAATGCTGGCTGAAGAGTTAGTGCCGTTTGGACTTGATAAGACTTTATTTTATGGAATAGAAGGAATACAAGAAGGTGCTAAGGCTGGGGCGGAGACATCTAAATATATTTCTGATTTCATATGTAATTTTCTTGGATTATGAGCGCAAATTATAAAAATATTGAATTTTCATGTTGTTCTGAAGCTGGATTAATTCGCCCAAACAACGAAGATAATTTTTATTGCGACGGGTTAATTTTAGGTGCGCCAGATAAAAATAAAAATTTTTTCACAAATTCTGTTACTGAAATTCCTTGTATTTTTGCTGTATGTGATGGAATGGGCGGAGAATCTTGCGGAGAATTAGCTTCAATGACGGCAGTAAATATTTTAAGCGAGCACGCCAATAAAATTAAATTCGCAAAATCAAATAAATTAATTGATGAAGCTGTACAAGATTTTATATCAGATGCAAATAAAGAAATTTGTAAAATTATGCGCTCGCGTTCTTTTCGTATGGGTTGCACGTTAGCTCTGATTGTTATTTCTGAAAATTTTATACACGCCTATAACATTGGGGATTCAAGAATTTATAAATTTCAGGATAAAAAATTATTTCAAATATCAGAGGATCATACAATTGCAGCCCAAAAAATAAAAATGGGTTTAATTAATTCAGAAAATGCACGACACGACAAGACCAGGCATACTTTAACGCGCTGTTTAGGAGTTTTTGAGGATGAAATGATTTTAACGCCGTATATAGCTCCAATATTCAAAGCCGGAAAAAATTTAAAATTACTGATTTGTTCAGACGGCTTAACGGAAATGCTAACGGACGAAGAAATAAAAAATATCATGCTCAAAAATCAAAATACTTCACCAGCTTCAACAGTAAATGAACTCATCGAACACGCTTTAAATAATGGTGGCCGGGACAATATAACTTGTATTGTTATTAATTTTTGCGAGGAAAAATAAAATGACTGACATAAAAAAATATGAACCTCTTTGGGGATCATGGTACGTTGACGAAAAATTAGGCGAAGGCTCTTTCGGAAAGGTTTATAAAGTCCATAAAGAAGAATTCGGAAAAATTTACGAAGCTGCAGTAAAAATAATTTCTATTCCCCAAAGTGAAGCGGATATTATTCAGGCTAAAAGCGAAGGTTTAAACGATGAATCGGCTCGCAGTTATTTTCAGGCATTCGTAACGGACATAATTCAGGAAATTGATTTAATGAGTGCTTTTCGCGGTAATACAAATATAGTTTCGCTGGAAGATCATAAAGTCATCGAAAAATCCGGCGAAATAGGTTGGGACATTCTTATACGAATGGAATTATTAAACACTCTTTCAAGTTACGTGACTCAAAAGCCAATGACTGAAGCTGAAGTGTTAAAGCTCGGTATAAATATTTGTCAAGCTCTCGAACTTTGCGCTAAACATAACACGATACATCGCGATATAAAGCCAGATAATATTTATATTTCTCAATATGGCGATTATAAGCTTGGTGATTTTGGTATAGCTCGGCAGATTGAGCGCACAATGTCCGGGTTATCGAAAAAGGGTACATATCAATACATGGCACCGGAAGTTTTTAAGGGTGAAGAATATGGAGCTTCAGTTGATACGTATTCGCTTGGAATAGTTATGTATCGTTTTTTAAATAAAAATCGCGGGCCGTTTATGCCGGAATTTCCAAAACCTATAACGCCCAATGATCGAGAAAATTCTTTAAGAATGCGAATGAGCGGAGAAATTTTGCCGTCAATTAAAAATATAAATCCGGAATTAAATAATATTGTTCTGAAAGCTTGTGCATATGACAGGAATAAACGTTTTAAAGATGCTTCGGAAATGAAAAAAGCTCTTGAATCTCTTGATGTCAAAAATATTTCAAGTTCGCCAATTATTGAATATTCTGAAATAAATAAACAAGATAATAATAATACTGAAACTGAAGACGGAACTAATTTTATGGGCTTTGAACGCGATGAGACTGAAGAAGAGACTAAAATTATTTTTTCGCAAGTCAACAATAAAATTTTTGAAGTTCACGAGCCAAAAGAACCGGCCATGACGATCCCGGAAAAATTAATAAATAAATTATCGATATTCAACGCAGTATTTTTTGTGCTTTTGTCCGGCCTTACATTTTTGAGCAGATATAAAACTGATATTTTTACGTTTATTCCGTTATATATATTTTGCGTCAGTGAAAGTATTTTCAAGTTCAGAAATAAAATTTTAAATTATATTTTTTTGTTGTATTTAATAATTTATTTGTTATTCAGCATATTAATAAATTTCAGGTTATTTGATTATCAATTTTTAATTTTCGCGTTGAGTTTTTTAGCGATAATTTCATCGAGTGCGAACAGAAAAATATTTCAAATTGTGTTATGTGTATCGCTTGTAATTATTTCGATAATATTGGGCGTACTAGTTTTAAAAATAAATTCTTCGACACATTACACGTATGTAGCTGGAGCGGTGGGGATACCGTTTATAATTTTATTAAATTCTCCGGTGAGTTTATTATTTGGCGGTTCAGAAAATATTAATATTGAAACTTCATCGATAAAAAATAATTTAGGATTCAGCTTATTAATTTCATTGCAATTTTTCACGGCGATAATTTTTTTAATTTACCTAGTGAGCAGGAATCAATTATTTTATTTTATGGTCAGCGCGAATTTTCCGGGCATATTATCCGAGCGTTTTATATATTTCAAAAATGGGAATGTGTTGGGAATTATTTTGCAAATTTTTCAGAGTGTAGCATTTATATTCATGTTATTAATTTCTGCGGTGTCATTAATTCCGAAACATTTAAATTATGCATTTCATAACGAACGAAAAATTATTTTATTAGTTGCATTAATGCTTGTTGTAGAGCTGGTTATTTTATTTTTAATTTCGTGAAAAAGTTAATTTATATCTGGAATTTACCGGAATAAATTTAATTTTTTAATTATTTTAATTATGGAGGTTTTGTATTAATGAGAAGGTTTATTAAAAGTTTTGCGTTAATGTTATGCGCGTTGTTATTTTTGTTTATTAGTTGTGCGTCATGGGCTGATGTAGCTATTAATGAGACGAATTTCCCGGATGAAAATTTCCGCGCGTATGTAAGTAACAATTGCGACACTGATGGCGATGGATATTTGAGCGATGAGGAAATATCAGATGCTACGTATATCAATGTGTACAATAAAAATATTGAATCGCTAAAAGGTGTTGAGTATTTTGTTTATCTTGAGGAATTATACTGCGGTAGTAATAATCTCATTACACTAGATTTAAGTAAGAATACGGCTCTCACTGATTTATATTGCTATGACAATCAACTTACCACATTAAATTTGAGCAATAATACAGCTCTTACTGATTTACGTTGCTATGACAATCAACTCACAACATTAGACTTGAGCAAGAATACAGCTCTTACTGATTTAGATTGTGACAGTAATCAGATTACCACATTAGATTTAAGCAAGAATACGGCTCTCACTTATTTAAATTGCTATTACAATCAACTTACAACGCTGGATTTAAGCAACAACACAGTTTTAAAAACGAACAATGTTTATGACCAAACCATTAACTTTGATGCTTCAGAATTGATTTATGATGAAAAAAATACTCAATATCCGTACTCGCTTAATTTTGATTCTATCAACATAAATTCATCGCAGGTAAGTCGTATTTCAGACTTATTGGCCTTTAATGGCTTAAATAAACTCGTAACAACATCTATTGATAATAATTATATTTATTTTGAGTCATATCCTGAAGAATTGATATACAATTACAATACACTTTCACCCCAAAATACGAGAATGTATGTTATTGTAACTTTTGAAATAACGGGCGAAGTTGATGGAATCGAAATAGATAGCACAAATTTTCCTGATAGCGCGTTTAGTACTTACTTAAGCAAAAATTTTGATCTAAACGGCGACGGTAAGTTAAGTGAAATTGAAATACGTGAAATAAAAGAAATTATTGTTTACAGCAAAGATATAACTTCATTAAAAGGTATAGAATATTTCTCGGCTTTAAAAAATCTTTACTGCCCTTGCAAGAAACTCACTGAATTAGACATAACTAAAAATATTGAGCTTGTCAGTTTAGATTGTAGAAGCAATGATCTTAAAACTTTGGACGTTAGCAATAATACAGCTCTTACTTATTTAAGTTGCTATGATAATCAACTTACAACGCTGGATCTCAGCAATAATACAACTCTTGCTTATTTAGATTGTGAAAATAATCAACTTACAACGCTGAATCTCAGCAATGATATAAATCTTATTTCGTTATGGTGCCGTGGGAATCAAATAACAGAGTTAGATCTTAAAAATAATTCATCTCTTACTACTTTACATGCAACTACGGAAATAACAAGCAATGATTTAATTTACACTGGCAATTCTTCATATCCTTATGAATTTGATTTAAAATCCATTTATGTAAAAGATTCACAGATGAGTAACGTAAAAAATATTCAAACTAATATCAGTTATATGACAACTTCAACAAATGGAACAACCGTATATTTTTCATCAAAACCTGCATATTTATATTATGATTACGATACTCAGGCTAATGTTGATGATCCGTATTTAACTGTTTTGGTAACTTTTACCGGCGTAATCGATCAATCTTCAAACTCAAATGCCACAGCTGATGACGATACACCTAATACTAACGACAATAAAAATATTTCGCCAAATAATAACAATAATAATAATAATGCCGAAACAATTAATAACGATACCGAAATAAATATAAATACAAATTCTCATGCTTGGCGTTATCAGTTTGATATTCCGGCCGGTTTATCAAGTGCCATCGCTTCAAAATTCGGGATCGATCCTAGTTTAATTTTTCAATTCTCCGATAGCGAAATAATTTCCGAAAATTGGAATTTAAATACTGACGACAACTCCGCTATAAATCAACTCGGCGAACAAGTCACCATAAAATTCCCAATTGTTAAACCCTCAAATACTGGCGTTTACGTCATGAGATATTCTCTCGAAAATTCTGCGGTCGGAAGCCCTTTAAAAATTCGTGTCGTCTCATCAGCAAATTCCGCCGAACTAAATACAGCCAGCCTCCAAAATATCGAATATGCGTTTTTTGATGAAAATTTTAACGAGGTTACAAGCGTACCAGAAAACGGAATTATATACGCAACCGTCAAAATGAGCGCAGGCAATACTACTCGCGTAGTAATGACAACCGCCAATGAACTCGCAACAGGAACAATAACCCCAGTGCCCCAAGAATTAAGAGCCGACATCATCGAAAATGTTATTAAAACTCTAGCTCCAATAATAAGCCTCGATAAAGAAGATATTAATTTCATCGAAGCAAATAATATTTTTGATGCGCGTGAACCATCAGAAAATTTGAAATCTAAAGCTAAAAAAGAAAATTACGACATAATAGGCAAATTTAATACTTTATTAGTCGACAAAAGCGGAATTTATATTTTTCATGTAACTTTGTCGGATGACCTCTTTAAACAAATAAACGGCGTAAATATGAATGACTTTAAAATTTATTCTGAAGATGTTTCTATTTCTTCTTTACAAACAAGCAGTTTAAATTCAGATTTTAATTTTAATTCCTTTAATTCATCGTTTATTTTTGGATTATTAAATACTTTTGAATGTTTAACGATGACCGGCAAAAAACTTGAATTCGGCACAAGAGATTTTTTAATGGTGGGCTTCCTCAATTCCGGTAAACCATTAAGCATTTATATCGCGAGGATTATTATTGCTTTGCTCACCGGCGGATGTAATTCAGGTTTCGGAATAACGGGGCTTATTATTGTTACAGTAATAATATTTACATTAGCAAAAATAAAAGCAACACTACACAAAAAAATTTGATGTAATTATAAAAAAACTTTAGGAATGCTCGCATTTATTTGCGTATATGAATTATAAAATTTTTAACAAGGGCTGCCTCGTTTAATAGCAGTCCCGATTTTTTTATATATAATAAATAAAATTTAAAGGAGGCAAATTATAAAATCATGTCCGTTTCTAAATGTCTTTTTCCCGTAGCAGGTTTAGGCACAAGATTTTTGCCGGTAACAAAAGAACTCGCTAAAGAAATGCTCCCGCTCGTCAATAAACCTATAATTTCTTATGGCGTTGAAGAAGCTATTTCATCAGGCTGCAATAATATTATTATGATTTCAGGACGCGCAAAACGTTCAATTGAAAATTATTTTGACAGATCATTTGAACTCGAAGAATTATTAAAAGCTCGCGGTAAAATGGAACTTTATGAAGAAATGATAAAAATTTCAAATATGGCGGAAATTTTATTTATTCGTCAGCGCGAACCTTTAGGGCTTGGCCATGCAGTTTTATGCGGTGAACCAGTTTGCAAAAATGAATATTTCGGAGTGATTTTGCCCGATGATGTTTTTGTGAGTGAAGAGCCTGTAATGTCGCAATTAATAAAAGTTCATGAGAGACTCGGCGGGAGTGTTATCGCTCTTGAATATGTTGAACCTGAAGATGTTTCACGTTACGGCATCGTTGATTCAAAAGAAATTGAACCGGGCATTCACAAAATTAATGACATGATCGAAAAACCTTCGCTCGAAAAAAGTCCAAGCCGTTACGCAATAATGGGACGTTATGTTTTATCACCGTTGATATTTCCGATTTTGGCCGGTCAAAACGCTGGCGCTGGCGGAGAAATTCAATTAACTGACGCATTACGAAAACTTGCAGGAATTGAACCAGTTTACGGAGTTGTTTACAGGGGGCGCAGATTTGACTGCGGAACTCAAAAAGGCTGGCTCGCCGCAAATGTAGCTCTCGCTATGGACAACCCGGAATTACGGGAAGTAATTTTAAATATAGTGAACAATAAATAATTTTAATTAAAATATAAATAAAATTTGCTCCCTGTTATTTTAAAATTTATTTTCGCAGGGAGTTTCATTATATTATCCTGTTAATTTAATACCAGCCTTTTAAAATATCTTCCGAAATTTCTCCGTTTAATAATTTTCCCGGCTTCCAGTTTAAATCGGGATATGATTTTTTTAAATCGACAGCGCATTTCTCAACCCCCGAACCTCCAGAAGTCGCAAAAGGTATTAAAATTTTTCCGGATAAATCACATTTTTCAATAAAAGTATTAATAATTCTCGGCGCAGTGTACCACCATACAGGAAAGCCTATAAATATTATTCCGTAATTGCTTAAATCCGGGATATCATTCTCAATTTCTGGACGCGAATTTAAATTTTGCATTTCGATGCTGCTGCGGCTTAATTTACTCGTCCAGTCTAAATCACCGCGAGAATATTTTTTTACCGGCTTAATTTCATAAACATCTGCTCCCGTTAAATTTGCTAAATCTTTTGCCACACGAGAAGTTACACCGCTTGCTGAAAAATATGTCACAAGTATTTTGCTCATAAAAAAATTTTTCCTCCTAAAATAAAATAAATTAAATTATTTAAATTATATTGCTCCGTTCAATTTCGCCGAGCTTCTCCTCAAATCCGTAAATTGTTGGGTCGATCGTCTCAACAGTTTTATTTAATTCCGACATGCTCCTAAAATGCATTTTTTCCGGCAATTGATTCGCAAACCTCTTAATTTTTAGTAACGCCTGTAAATAATTCCGCTCAAATTGAATGATCATTCTTGCAGCCATTAACGCAGAAGGATGAGCCTCCTCCAAAAATAAACGTGCCATCTCCAAATTCTCTTCAATTTCCATTTCGTCATACCAGATTTTAGCGAGAATATCTTTAAATTTTTTCCGGTCATTTTTCCGCGCAAATTTCGAAGCGTTTAAATTAATTTTCCGTAAACCTGCCTTTAAATCATGAATAACATCATAAAAATTTAAATTCGGCATTGAATACTCTGCTATATATTCGGCTTCTGCTTCAATTATAATTTGTTTGCGCAATAATTTCCCATATGATGGACGTAAAGTTATTTCTGCCTGTTCTGATGTTGAGTCAAGCAACTTTTTAAACACTTCGCCAGTATCAAACATTTTACATTCAAACGGAGAATTTTTTAACCACGTAACAAAACCAGGATCAAATAAACCTTTACGGCCTGCGCGTCCTGCCATTTGTAAAAATTCATTTTTCGTTACAGTTTTGAATTTATAATATTGAACCAGTTGCGCAAAAATTACATATTGAGCCGGCAAATTTACACCTAAAGCGAGCGCATTAGTCCCGCACACGACATCAAGCAATCTTTCACGGAATGCAGATTCAACAAGTAATTTTTCTTTCGGGAACATTCCGCCGTGATAAATCCCAACACCCTTAAATAAACATGGAGGCAGTTTTTTTACTTCCAGAATATTAGCGAGTTCGTTCAATCTTAAAATATTTTCATCTGGAATTCTCTTGCGCTGTCCTGAAATTGAGTCTGCTAATTCCGAAGCACCTTTTTGCGAAAATACAAACACTAAAGCATCATGAATATTATTTATATATGCAGGTTTTTCCGGCGTAAAAATTAATTCTGTCGTTCTGGTTTTGCTTTCATGTATTACAAATTTTCTGTTACATATTTCACTCAAATATTTCCCAACGCTCTTAACTCCGCCTAAAGTTGCGGACATCACTAAAATTTTCGTATCAAGATCAGTATTTTTTATTCCGTCTATATAAGTGCGTGCCCTGTCCGAATCGTTAAAAATATAATGGAACTCATCAATAATTAATTTTTGTCCTGGAACTCTGGCATATTTCACCGTGTAAATTTCTTGTGTGCAACAAATTATTTTTGCGCCTTCGTTGCGTTTAAAATCTCCCGTCTCGATCCCGACATCGAGTCCCATTTTTCTCAAATCCATATAACGTTCATTGCTTAATGCTTTAATAGGAGCTGTAAAAATTATTCTGCCTTCATTCGGAAATTTTATTATTCCGTTTAAATCCAAAATCCCGGCCCATAAATACGCCACTAAAGTTTTGCCGGAACCTGTTGGAGCTGATAGAACTGCATTATTATTATTAATGTGATTAAACGCGTTTATTTGCCATTCGTAAAATTTTGTATTCAAATTTAAATTTTAGCCTCGAATAAAAAAATAAAAAATTTTAACGGGCAGTCTAATAAGCCGGGTTCTGTATTTAGTACGGTCATTTATCTCGAATTTTCCTCGCGAAAAATCTCCAGCGATTACACCCGGAAGTATGTGGAGCGACATTTAATTTAAAATAAAATTAAAATTCCTTCCTTATTTAATCTTGCTTCGGATGAGGTTTGCAAAGCGTATAAATTTCTTTATATCTGGTGAAGCTTTTAACTCACCTTTTCAACATTGCCATTAAATTAATAAATAAATTAATAATTCGGCTGTATATTTTCTGTTGCACTATCTCTCGGATTGCTCCGGCCAGTAATTAGCTGGCATCCTGCTCCATGAAGCCCGGACTTTCCTCCATAAATTATAAAATTTACAGCGACCGTCTTGACTACCCGTTAAATTAAAAAATATTTTAGCATTATCGCGAAAAATTTATATAAATTGCAATAAAAAATAAAAAAATTTTCCCCCGAATAAATCAAATAAATTTAAACGGGAGATTTAAAAATTAAATTAAAATTTTATTTCTTATCTGACGAGCGCAGGTTTTTTGCTGTCAAATTTCCAGTCCGGTATTAAAAATTGCATTGCTTCAGCATCATTGCGATCATGTGATGGCAATTTATTATATAAATTATTTGCTTCCTCTAATTTTTTCATGTTCAATTTTACGCCGAGTCCAAAACCTTCAGGGACTTGTAAATAACCATCTTTAATTTCCGGAGCGTCATATAATAAATTTTGTCCGTCCTGCCAAATCCAATGCGTGTCTAATGCTGTAGGCTTACCAGGAGCCGCCGCACCAACTTGAGCAAATGCCGCAAGCGTAATATCAAAATGATTATTTGAATGACTGCCCCACGTTAATCCCCAGTCGTTTAAAATTTGCGCGATCCTTATTGAACCTCCGAAGCCCCAAAAATGCGGATCAGCTAAAACTATATCAACCGATTTTAATGCCGTAGAATGATAAAACTGCCTCCAGTCCGTAGCGATCATATTTGTCGCAACTGGTAATTTAACAGCGTTTTTAAATTCGGCCATGATCTCCCGGCTTGAATATCCTGATTCAGGTCCGCAAGGGTCTTCAATGTACGTTAAAACATTTTCAAGAGGTTTACATAATTCGATGGCTTCTCTTAAACTCCATGCGCCATTTGGATCAATATTAATTCTTCCGTTGGGAAATGCTTTTTTTAATTCGCAGACTGCTTTCATTTCTTCATGACCGGCCAAAACTCCACCCTTTAATTTAAAATTTTTGAAGCCGTATTTTTCGTGTAAACATTGAGCCTGTTCAACAATTTTTTCAGGCGTTAGCATTTCTGTTCTGCGCATTCTGAACCATGCATCAGGGCTTGAGCTTTCGTCCAAATAATTTAATTTCGGAGCAGCTTTATTTTTATCGCTAACGTAAAATAAATATCCAAGTGTTTCGACTTTATCGCGCTGTTTTCCGTCGCCTAACATTTCGCACATTTGTAAGCCTAAAGCCTGGCCGAGCAAATCTAATAAAGCACATTCGATCGCCCATTCTGCTTTAACGACAAATTTTAATTTTGAAATATCAAGCGTCTGAATTCCTTCGCCGTCATCTTCTTTAGCTTTTTTTGCGTGCTTATGAATATTATCTAAAATGTTGCGGTATTTTCCGACGGGTTGATTAATTACTAATTCCGTGCAGGATTTGAGAGCTTCGCAAGTGTAATCGCCTCCGTGAATTTCTCCGATTCCCTGATGGCCTGCGCTGTCCTCTAAAATTACTATATTGCGCGTAAAATATGGAGCATGTGCACCGGATAAAGTCATTAACATGCTGTCATAACCCGCAACCGGAACGACTGACATTTTTTTTATAATTGGTGTTGAACCGTATTCAGACATTTTTAAAATTTCATCTCCTGTAAATTAAAATAAAAAAATTGCGCCCAGATCAATTCAGACCCGGACGCTGAAAAATTTAAAATTTATTGCATTACACTGTCTGCAATTCTCTTAAACACCGCAAAATATTCTGCATCGTTCTTTTCGGAATCTGCCGCCGATAAATAATAAGGCATCATTTCAACTTTTTTAATTGCTTCGAGTGCTTCAGGCTTCTTCATCATTTCCTGCACAATATTTTCATACCATTTAATAATTTCATCCGGAGTCTCTTTCGGGAAATAGAACGAGAAATCACAATCAGGATATACTAAATCAATGCCCTGCTCCTTAAATGTCGGAATAAATGAAATTAAATCATAACGCTTTTCACTCGGAACTCCCAAAGCTACAAACTGCCCTGAAGCTAAATAATCTTTGCAATTAATATAAGCTCCCGGCATCATGTCAACCTGTCCCGATAACATCCCAACGATCTTATCAGAGTTTGAACCGTAATCTACAAGATCAAGCTCAATCCCCGCAAGTCTCATAAATTCCAAAATTTCATAATATGTATATGCTCCAACTTCTGTACATGCAACTAATTCACCGGGTTTTTTCTTAGCAGCTGCGATAAATTCATCAAGGTCTTTATATTTCACGGGATTTACATAAAACTGTTGCGCCGGATCTTTTGCGAATGTCGGACCTAATTTAAAGGCTGTGTAATTGTAATCTGTAATTCCTGCCACGTTAGCAACGTTTACTAAATTATGACCGTATAAAAATGTATGTCCATCGGGTTTAGCTTGACGAACTTGATCGGCTGCGATTGAACCTGCTGCACCGTTAGCATTTACAACTATGAAATCAACACCGGAAATTTCTTTAGCGTATTGTGCGAACACACGGGCGCTCAAATCCGTATTACCACCAGCACCGGCCGGGACAATAATTGAAACTGTTGTTGACGGCTTCCAATCTGCAAAACCTGCTGAAGCGATCGCTATTATTAGAGCTAAAGCCAAAAATATTTTTTTCATTACAAAATTACATCTCCTCAAATTAAATTTATTTTTATTTTTCATAACCTGTTTAAAATCCAGATTATAAATTTTTATTATTTTATTTATGTGCGCGGGATGCTCTGATCTCTTTAAACATTGCCCATAACACTACAGCTATAGCAATAAAGAAAAATACATCAAATATCGGCCTCTGGAAAAATGCTCCGAAAGTTTTAAACCTCATTAAACCGCGTCTTAAATATTCTTCGGTCATTCGTCCAATTAAAAAACATAATACAAACGGTGTCGTAGGCAATGCAAATTTATGATACAAATATCCTATTACGCCAAATACTACGATCGACTGAACATCAAAAATTCTGTTGTTCGTGGCGTAAGCTCCAACAGCGCATAACACCAAAATTAACGGCAATAATATATGCTTCGGAACTTTTAAAACTTGCACAAATGCTTTTATACAAGTCCATTCAACTATCAACATAATTAAAGCGCAGATCATGCATGCCGCAAAAATTCCGTAAACTACATCAGCATTTTTCACAAATAATAACGGACCTGCCGATAATCCATGAATTAAAAAACCTCCCAACATCATGGCCGTAACTCCATCGCCGGGAATTCCTAAAACTAATAACGGGATTAAAGCTCCTCCGATCGTTGCATTGTTAGCGCATTCGGTCGCGACAATTCCTTCGGGGTCACCTTGTCCAAAAGTTTCGGGATGTTTTGACATATTTTTAGCCGTCACATACGAAAGCATTCCAGATGTTGAACCGCCGATGCCGGGTAAAATTCCTATACCTGTACCAATTAAACCGGCTCTGATAGCTCCGGGAATCCATTTGAAAAATTCTCCGAACGAAAATCCAAAGCCTTTAACTTTTTTCACTGGAATCGTTTTAACACCTTTACCGATCGTTTCAGCTGACACTAAAATATCCGCAACTGCAAAAATTCCGATTAAAGTCGTAAGAGTGTTAAACCCTCCGCGCAATTCGCTCCATCCGAATGTAAATCTCGCTATACCGTCAATAGGCGCAAGTCCAACCATCGCGAAAATTAATCCAAGCATACCGGCTAATAAACCTTTTACCATATTTCCAGATGATAAAACTGCGACCATCGTTAAAGCAAAAAAACATATCCCAAAATTATCGGGGAACGAAAATTTTAAAGCCACTTCCGCTAACATTGGAGCAAAGAACGTCAAAATTATAAATGAAAATATTGAACCTAAAAATGAAAATACTATCCCAACTCCTAAAGCTTTCATCGCTTCACCCTTTTGCGCCATTGGATACCCATCGAAAGTAGTCGCTATTGATGAAGCCGTCCCGGGCATGTTTAATAATATCGCTGAAATTAATCCGCCTGAAATTCCGCCGATATATACAGCTACTAAAACATTCATTCCGAGCGATGAATCCATACTAAACGTTAAAGGCAGCATTAAAGCAACTGCCATCGACGCGCTTAAACCTGGAATAGAACCGAATATAATACCGATCGTAACTCCGGCGATCATTAACAATAATGACATCGGCTCACAAACTTTTAATGCAGCTGCTCCGAGTTGTGCTAAAGGTCCCATAAGTTTTTTAATCCTCCTTTGATGTTTAAAGCGTGAAAATTCCTGCAGGTAAAACTATTTTGAAACCATATCTGAATAAATAAAACACTATTAATACAAAAATTACATCTAAAATTGCATAACTCAAAATATTTTTTAAACCGCGTCTGTCATTCGGAGCTAATACGATAATCTGCAAAAATAAATATCCTAAAGTTGAAACAATAAATCCGACTGGAGCTAAAATATTTACGTATATAACAACTAAAATTAAACTCGCTAACACCCTTTTATAATCTGCTGTATCAGGATTTGAGTATTCTGCTTTTTTTGCGTTGAGCCTGAAATTTTTTAAAGCACTCAGCAAAAGCATCACTGCTAAAATTAAAATTGCAATTCCGATCAACATTGGCATAAAATCCGGGCCGATCTTCATAACGCGAGATCTTGGGAGCTGTTTGGCAAAATATATAACTGCTCCTCCTATTGCTGCGTAAACAATTCCAACGATAATATCTCCGTATTTCTTGAAAAACAAATTAGACACCTCTCAGGATTTATTTGAATCTTAAAAAAAATTGTAACAGCTGGAAATTAATTTAATTACAGTATTTTTTACATTTTTAAAATTATTTTCGCTAAATTTTCGGCAGAATCATTTTGATTAAACATGTATGAATTTTTTGCGAGCTTTATAAATTCTTTTGCGTTATATTCCTGGTGATTGTCGGCAGCACCGGGCCAAAATATCGTAATTGTCGGAATTTTTAATTTAAGTGCTTCGGCTAAAGTTGAACCGCCAGACCTGCACACTAATACATCACAGATCGAATAAAAATAATTTATATTCCAGACGGATTTTAAGAAGTGCGTATTGTTCTCATTATAAATTTCTTTTGACGATAAAAATACAAATTCGTAATTTTTGCATAATTCAGCGGTGTTTTTTAATAATTTGCTTAATGGTCCGCTTCCCAAAGAACCGCCAGCTATTCCGATAATTTTTTTATTTGGGTCGAGCTTTAAATTTAATTTTTCGAGTGCGGTATTTTTATCAATTTTTATAATTTCACGCGTTGGAATTCCGTAATATTCAAAATTTTTTATGCCCTTGCAATTTGGCCAGCCCGTTAAAATTTTCACTCCTAATTTTTCCGCGAACCTCGTAACTCTTCCGGCGACTGCGTTTTGTTCATGTATAACAACGGGGATTTTTTTATCAAGAGCAATGACCAAAGGCACAAAAGAAATATAACCTCCGAATAAAAAAATTTTGTCGGGCTTGAAACTTTTAATGATCTTGTCTGCTTGTGAGAAAGCCCGGAGAATATTAAAGCACCGCGAAATAATTTTAAATGGATTTTTAACGCCAAAAGGTGAACCGGGAATTTTTAATATTTCAGGATTTATCCCGGAAGCTTTATAAATTTCCTGTTCCAAATCGCGAGAGCCGCAAATATATTTAACTTCGCAGTCTTTTAAATTATTTTGTCCCATTGCTATAGCCGGAAAAATATGGCCTCCAGTACCGCCAGCAACAATTAAAATTTTATTTTTCGAGTTGTTCATTATTTTCCTGTTCTTCTTCACTGTTTAAATTTAAATTTTTCTTTAACTTTTTGCGCGTAACTTTTAAATTATTTTCTCGTTTTATCGCAAGTAACAGCCCCACCTTAATCCAGTTAAATACCATCGAGCTGCCTCCAGCACTTATAAAAGGCATCGGGATTCCGCTTAACGGCATTAATTTCGTAACACCAGCGACATTTATGAACATCGGGAATATTGTCGAAGCAGTTAAGCCGAGTGCTAGAGATTTAGTGAACGGGGTTTTTGCATCACGGTAAATATAATAAACTCTCCATGTCCAAACAGCATATAAAATTATAATAAATAACGTCCCGATTAATCCAAATTCTTCACCTATAGCAGGAAAAATATAATCCGTTTGAGCTTCAGGCAAATATCTTTTTTGTTGCAGACCTTTACCGATCCCAACACCCGTAACGCTCCCGTTTGCAAATGCTATAAGCCCCTGAATAATTTGAAATCCCCTATCGGTCGGATCTTGCCAGGGATCCATAAATGCATTAAATCTCCTCATACGATACGGCGCTATCAAAATAAAAAAACTTACCAGCAGCACGCCAATTATTAAACCTCGTAAAGGCCATTTCCATCCCCTGCGCTCAATGTGCATAACGAAACATATCGCAGCGACAATTATCGTCCCGCCCAAATTTGGCTGAAGCATCAAAGGAACACCGAACGAAATTATTAACATTAAAGTGGGCCGCACAAAAGAATGAAAATTCCCGCGCAACATCGTAGAAGTTTTATCTGTTAATCTGTCAGCCATGAAAATAGGTAACGTAAATAATGCTATTTCGAGCGGCTGTATACGAGTTCCGCCTATTCCAAGCCAACGCCTCGCACCTCCGACTTTTATGCCTATTCCTGGAATTGTTGTGAGAAATAACAAAACAAACGAAATTACAAAAAGTCTGCCGCTTAATTTTTTAAATGTTTCGGTTGAAGCGTTCATTATTCCAAACGTTAAAGTTATTCCGATGATCGTAAATACTAATTGTTTGAACGAAAGCGAATAAGGATTTACAGCACTGTTACGCAACGAAAGCGAAGTAATCATAATCATTCCGCAGCTCGATAAAATCAGCGGGATTAAAATTTCTATCATATTTAATTTTTAATTTTCTCCTGAACCAGTTTACAAAAATGTTCACCGCGAATTTTATAACTTTTATACATGTCCCAACTCGTGCAGGCTGGTGATAATAAAACGCACATTCCGGGTTTTGCGATTCTGACGGAAATATTTACAGCTTCTTCCATTGATGAACCGGCCATGAAAATATTTTTTTTGTCGAAGCCAGCATTTTCGAGAGCGAGTTTAATTTTATTTGCTTCTTCACCGATTAAAACAGCTCCGTCGCATTCTTCTTTTACAGTTTGAGCCAGCTCGTTATAAATTTCGCCTTTACCTTGACCGCCTAAAATTATAATTTTCCGTTTATTAATTGATTTCATCGCAGTGATTGAAGCGGCTACGTTAGTACCTTTTGAATCATCAATATAAATTACTCCGTTTAATTCTCCTGCAAATTCGCAACGGTGCGGAAGAGCTTTAAAGCCGTCCAATAAAATTTTTGATTCAGGTAAATTTTTCAGCCCCAATAAATTTAAAGCTGTTAATGACATTGCGACATTTTCGAAATTATGAGAGCCGATTAAATTCGTGTCGGAATAATCGAATAATTTTATTTTTTCACCGTTCAAAATTAAAAACGCTTTATCTTCGGCCATGTAAATATGTCCTGAAAATTTATGTCCTGGCGTTTCGTTCCAGCTTAAAGTAATAATATTTCCTGACGGATTTAATAATTTTACGTCTCGATCCTGAATAATTCCGAAAGCATTTTTATCTCGTAAATTTAAAATTTTTGCTTTGGCCTTGACATAATTTTCATAAGAGCCGTGCCAATCAATATGATCAGGTGCTAAATTTGTAATAATCGAAACGCATGAACGTAAATTATTATTTGCCCGCTCAAGTTGGAAGCTGCTTAACTCCAACACTACAGCATCATATTTTTCCTGAGTAAATTTCGCTGAAGCTGTTCCTAAATTTCCGCCTGCTCCTGCTTTTAAACCCGCTTTATTTAAAATATGTCCGATTAGTGAAGTTACTGTGCTTTTGCCGTTTGAACCCGTTACGCAAATAATTTTATTTGATTTAATGTGCGGTATAACAAAATCAAGCTCGCCGATGATTTTAATATTTAATTCCTGAGCTTTTAATAAAATTTCTGCTTTAGGGCTAATACCCGCGCTCACCAAAATTTCCGAGACGTTTTCAAAAACTTTATTTGAGTGTCCTTCTTCGAAATTAATATTATTTTGCGTGAATAAATTTTTTGTTTCGTCGTTAATATTTTTTTGTTCTGACACGAATACATCATAACCCAAATTTTTAGCCAATAATGCTAAACCTTGACCGCTGATGCCTGCGCCGATGACAGAAATTTTTTTGTTAATATTCAATTGTAAAAAATCCCTCCTGTAAAAACCTGATAAATATATCACACACAAGAGGGAGCAATAATTTTTTATAAATCTATTTCACAATATGTTTTATTGCTTTAAGAATTTTTAATACTTTTGGATGAGAACGCCTCATAAAATCTTTTAACGCCAATTTTTTATTTTTGTAAATATTATTTTTGTGTTCAGCGATGCCGTTTTGAAATTCGATCACGTGCTCAAGAAATTTTGCGCAATCTGGATCATAATATTTTGAAATTATATTTTTTATGCTCTCCAAATCTTCCGGCAATATTTTAGTCCCAAACGGATAATTACCCTCTTCAAAATTTAATGGCAGTGCTAACCAGGGATTTAATAATTCTTCAAAAACATTCCCAATATATTTAATTGTATCGTCTGTAATTTTGAACGCTCCAATATTTGAAAAATGCGGAATATAATCGGGCGATGGCTGTAATTTTTTGTCGCTTACTACACTTTCCCATAAATAACGGCAGGCCAAATCATTATCGCGGCCGGGCAAATATTGTAACGAAACATCATGCAAAATCACCCAAGAATTATTAATTTTTAAAAATGGCAGAACACATAAAAAATTTAAACTTTCCCACGGATGAATATGAGCAGTGTCGAGGATCATTAAATCTATTTCGTTGCCAACTTTTTCAATATGTTTCGAAACATCTCCGCCTAAAAATCTCGTCCATTTGTCTTTTAAATGTGAAAATTTTTTCTCAACTAGATGACCGGGCTGAACTGTTTGATCGTCAAAATGATTTTGTGTCGCGTAATCAATTGAGAATAAATGCGCATCTTCAATGTCTTGAATTGCATTTAAAATTATTGAAGTGCCTCCGCCTTGAGCTATTCCAGCTTCGAGAATTTTACGGGGCTTTAAATACCTGAGCATTCCGTTTAAAAAATAGCGTTCTGTTTCCGCCATCCCGGAATAATTTTTTATGTCGTTATAAATTTTGTCTAATCTCTCACGCTCGAAATTTTCAATAAATACGCCTTCATCCCGAATCCCGAATCCCGAATCCCGAATCCCGAATCCCGAATCCCGAATCCCGA
>CALCEM010000073.1 GCA_937900285.1 uncultured Fretibacterium sp.
ATGGCGGAGATGTAGAGATTCGAACTCTAGGAACAGCAAAGCCGCTCAGCTGATTTCGAGTCAACCGCCTTCGACCACTCGGCCACATCTCCAAATTCAAAGCGTGTTTAATTATAAGCTGGTTTATTTGATTGTCAATTTTTTTAATTCATTATATATTTAAGCATGAAAATTTTTTCAGTAGTTTATGAAAAGTTTATGAAAATTTTAATTTAAGACTTAAAAGGAGAATTTTTAAAATTGAATTATCAAGAGATAAGCATGTTTATTTTATATCTCGTTTTTATGCTTGGGATTGGGTTATGGTTCTTTTTCAAGAGCAAATCTCAAACTGAAAAGGGATATTTTTTAGGCGATCGTAAAATGGGAGCTTGGGTCGCTGCTTTATCGGCCGGAGCTTCGGATATGAGCGCATGGGTCTTAATGGGGCTTCCAACTTCAATTTATGCGCTTGGGATCGGACAAATTTGGATCGCTGTAGGTTTAGCTGTTGGTTATTCGTTGAGCTGGATAATTGAAGCACCGAGACTCAGAACATTTTCAATTGAAGCAAATGACTCGATAACTATACCGCAATATTTAACGAATAGATTTTTATCACAGTCAAAAATTTTGCAGTTAATTTCAGCTGTAGTTTTTTTAATTGCATATACGATTTACGCGGCTTCGAGCATAAAGGCTTGCGGAACACTTTTTAACACGGTTACCGGACTCGATACAACTGTCGCGATGTATTTGGCGGCATTCATTGTAATAAGTTATACATTTTTGGGAGGATTTTCCGCAGTATCATGGACGGATTTTTTTCAGGGGATGTTAGTTTTAGCAGCGATGTTAATAGTCCCGTTAGTTGCGGACTCGATGTTAAACGCAGAAAATTTTCACGCAATAAACGACCCAAAATATTGGAATGCTTTTTATGATTGGCGCGAAATAGTTTCAGGTTTAGGCTGGGGGCTTGGATATTTCGGAATGCCTCACATAATAATACGTTTCATGTCTATCAATTCGCAAAAAGAGTTACGGAAATCATCAAAAATCGGAATAACTTGGACATTAATAATTTTAATTTTTGCCGCGCTCGTCGGAATAATCGGCAGGATGTTCATAGGCTTTGATGAAAGTGTAAATAATAATTCTTTAATATTTGTCGTGATGACTCGCAAAATTTTCCCGGCGTTGATCTCTGGGATTTTATTATCTGCAGTTTTAGCGGCGGCCATGTCTACAGCGGACAGTCAATTATTAGCGGCAGCTTCATCATTTGCGAGCGACGTATATCGCCCGGTAATTCGCAAAAATAATGCTGGAAATCGTGAAATGTTATGGGCCGGCAGAATTGTAGTTTTAATAATTGCTGGTGTAGCTCTTTATATTGCAGCGAATCCGAACGCAGGATCAATTATGGCTCTTGTCTCAAATGCTTGGGGAGTATTTGGTGCAGCATTTGGCCCGGCGATTTTGTTGAGTTTATTCTGGAAAAAATTTACATTTGCTGGAGCAGCTTTCGGAATTATTACGGGTGCAGCGGTTGATATTTATTGGCTTATGAAAATGTCTCATATTGGAATTTATGAAATAGTACCGGGATTTTTTGCCGGTTTAATTGTTGCGGTAATTGTTTCATTTATTTCGCCGAAGCCTTCGGATGAAGTTCAAAAATTATTTGATGCTGCCGTAAAACTTTCGCAAGAGTAAATAATTTTATTCATAATAGACCCGCTCTCAAGATTTTAAAGGGCGGGCATTTTTTTATAATTTTCCGAGTAAATAATCGATGTACTGTTTTGCAGCTCTGCCGGATTTTCCGCCGTGTCGAATTTCCCAAGCATCAGCATTTTTAAATAATTCTGAATTAATTTTAATTCCAGATTTGAGAGCCAAATTTTTAATTATTTCGTGATACATATTTCTATCAGGAGCAGAATAATTTAAAGCAATTCCAAAACGTGAAGCCAGCGATAATTTTTCCTCAACAGTATCAGATCTATGAATATCGCCATTATGTTCCATGTCATCGCGGTCGCTCCATATTTCGCGTATTATGTGCCTGCGGTTTGAGGTTGCATAAATTAAAATATTTTCCGGACGTGTTTCAATTCCTCCTTCGATTACTGCTTTTAAATATTTATATTCGCTCTCGTTCTCCTCAAATGAGAGATCATCAATAAACAATATAAAATAATAATTGCGCTCCCGGATTAAATTTGTAATTTTCAAAATATCTCTAAATTGATATTTATAAATTTCTATTACGCGTAAACCCTGATCGAAATATTTATTTAATAATGCCTTTATGCTTGAAGATTTTCCGGTTCCGCCGTCGCCGTATAATAAAACATTATTTGCAGGTTTATTATTTATGAATGCTTCAGTATTAGAAATTAATTCTTGTTTTTGGAGTTCGTAGCCTATTATGTCATTTAAATTTATATTTCCGACGTGTTTAACTGGTATAAATTCCGATTTCAAGCCGTCAAATCTGAACGCCTTATTATTCGCGAAAATCCCAACACCATAATTTTTAAAATATTCTGTTACGATATTAAAAATTTCATCTTTCGGTGAATCAGCTATTATTTTAGCTAAAAGGCAGACAGGGTTATTAAATTCCCCATCTAAATCGTAATTTACTCCGATTTCAAATAAATTTCTGAAAATTTCGAGATCATGACGACCCAAAAAACTTAACGATTCAGATTTAATATTTTGCCGTTCACATGCAAGTGTAAAAGCATTTTCGTCATTTAAAATTAAATTCGTCAAATAATTATGCCAAATATTTCCGACTGCAATATTATTTTTAAACGCATAATTTATTAATTCCCTTGGGCCGATGTCATTTTCATTAACGTTATAACGGTATATTAATAAGTCTTCGAACAATTTTTTTTATTTTCCTCCTGTAATTATTTCTCTCATTCTCAAAAATGTTAAAGAGCTTTCGCCGTAATCCCTGTTTAAAAATATTTCAAGCTCGCCCGTTCTGATCTCTTCGCGCGTAGAATGCTCAAATATAAAAATACATTTGTCAGCAAAAATTTTATTTAAATCCCTCAAACTCGTAAGCTCTTCACCCCAGCCAGAATTATACGGAGGATCCGCAAATATATAATTAAATTTAATTTCTCGCTTGATTAAATATTTAACAGCCCGGCGAACTTCTAAATTTAAAACTGTGCAGTTAATTTTTTTTGAATCACTCAATTTTTTTATTTCATCTGCACGGGGTTTAACGCTCTCAATAAAAAAAACTTCCGCTCCACGCTTTACAGCCTCAAACCCAACACGACCAGTCCCCGCAAACATGTCCAAAAATTTTATATTCGGAGCAAATTCACCCAAAATATTAAACAGCGCCGATAACACCCGCCCCGAAGTTGGCCGAACTTCTTTTAACTTTAACATGATGAATTTAAATTTAATTTCAACTTTTCCGCGACATCATTCAGAGCATTGCGCACCGCAGGTGTCAAAAAAGTATCCGCCGTGAAATCAAGTTTTATTAATGCCGTGTTGTCTTCGCGGTTTGAAATATTTATATAAAACCTCTGCTCAAATTCATCGTCGCTGGTGAAAGTTTCAAGCAGAAAAATTTTATTCTCATCATCGTTAAAACATTTCCCGAATTTCCAGAACGATTTATTTTTAACGTCATGGCCGGAAATATTATTTAAATTATTTATT
>CALCEM010000074.1 GCA_937900285.1 uncultured Fretibacterium sp.
TGAGATGAGATGAGATGAGATGAGATGATTTAAGCATACTCATTTTATTTTGTCAAGCTCCTTTTTAATTATTTTTATCTTTATTTTTATTTATTCCCAAAATATTTTTTATTTTATTCGGGAAATTTTTTATTCTGAGTCTCCACCTGCCCCAAAAATCAGGAGCTTTAGGCTCTTTTTCTCGTACACCGGCAAAATTAGCCGCGTAAATATCATGTATTATTCCAAACGGAACACGCTTGGCCGATCTTATATCCTGCGTAAAAATATTTTCTATAAAATTATAATAATCATTTATTAATTTAAGTGTTAAATTTTGTTGCTCCGGTGTCTGCCACGGCTGGCTTATCATATGTAAAAATAATTCATCATCGTTGTCAACTTCACGAACTTTTTCTAACATTTCATCTAAATTTTTGCAATCATTACAATTTATGAAGGCTTCAGGGTTATATAAATCCGTAACAGCAGGATCGCCCCAATAAATTGGAACTGTATGCGCCTGCATGGCCGTTAAAATTTTTTCGGTTGTGTAATATTTATATCTCGTATTTTCAAACGCAAAACTAAATTTATAATTTGACTTCATGTTTATGCTTTTTTCCATCCATGCATCCGTAAAACCGTGAGTCCTGGTGCTCATATTATTTAAATGCTTGCCAAGCGAATCAACGCGCTTATATCTTGATAATTCGTGAAAAAATTCATCTCTCGGCGAACCCCAGTGCGAATGAATAAAACAACAAAATTTTAAATTATTCAAATTTTCTCTAACAGCTTTTATATTCACGTTATTTTCAAGCAGCTTCTTATTTTCAAAATCGTACGGCAGAAAATTAACGCACGGTCCAAGCCTGTCACCAAATTTTAAATCTCTATTGAAACTTACAGCGTAATCAAATAAATTAAAATCCGGTTCAAGAGGTTCGTATGTGTAAAAAATAAAAATTTTATTTCTGACTTTATCTTGTTGAATATAATCTAACATCCTGTTATATAATTTCTCGGTTCTGTTCATTTTGTCCGTAGCAATCACATAATCAGGATTATCATCAGAACGTATAAATTTATTATAAAGCTCAGGTTTTGCCTTAAGCATCATCCTTGAGATCATGTGATCTATATCTTCTGGCGTGTTATACTTAAATCCTATATGCAAATATGATACTCGATACTCCGATGCATAATTATTTTGACTCAATTTTATTCTCCTAAATCATATTTCACGTATTACAAGCGATTATATCACCATTTAAAATTTAAAATTTTTCGACTGCTTCATACGTCAATCATTAAATATCCTACTTCGGCTTTATAACGTAACAATTAAAATTATTTTCCTGATTAAAAATATTTTTTTATATTTCTCGAACAGTATCCCGGCAATATGCGAAATAATTATTATGAACAAAATTAAAAAATATATTTCACGTTCCAGCTCATGTAAAAAAATAAACTCGAAATTAATAACGTTGCACCATATTTTTTTAATTTAGTCAACTCCCAAATTTTTAAAATTTCTAATATTTTGCGCAGAATTTTAACATAAAAAAATCCCCTCCGGTTTATGAAGGGGATCAAATTAAATTTAAATTTTTAAATTAATTGCGCTCTTTTCCAAATAATCTTAACAAATATAAAAATATATTAATGAAATCCAAATATAAATTTAATGCTCCAATTACCGCAATACGCCCAGTTACTTCGGGATCGCTCATGTCCATTTCTGAAGCAATGTTCTTTATTTTATACGTGTCGTAAACTGTTAAGCCCAAAAAAATTATTATTCCGAACACGCTTATATATAATTCCATTCTCGACGAGCCTAAAAATAAATTAATCACTATCGCAATTAATAAACCAATTAAACCCATACGCAAAAAACTTCCTAAGCCGGTTAAATCCCTCTTCGTGTATAATCCGTAAATACTCATTGCTCCAAACATTCCAGCCGTTGATAAAAATGCTTTATAAACACTCTCCTGCGTGTAGACCAATAAAACAGATGAACATAACACGCCATTTAATACGCTGTATACTCCAAATAAAATTAAAGCCGTTGAAGCAGACATTTTATTTAATCCAGCCGATAACCATATTACAAGACCAACTTCCAAAATTGCAATTAAAAATAATGGTGTCGATGAACTAAATAAATATTTTATTACGTCCGTGCTCGACGCTACATAATACGCTACTACCGTCGTTAAAATTAATCCTAGCGCCATATATTGATAAACTTTGCGGAATAACGTATTAATATTTTCCTGCGAATCAGTCCCATAATACGGCATTGCATTTTGATAACCCGACATTTTAAAAAATTCCCTCCCGTAAATTTGTTATAGAATATTATTTTTTTTGAGTATATTAACATAATTTTAAAAGGAGAAATATTATTTTGAAAAAATCTGATGAACAAGTTGTATTAACTCGAAGCGGTTACGAACGCTTAAGGGAAGAATTATCACAGTTACGCACGTCAGGCCGTCAAGAAGTAGCAAAAGAATTGGAATTTGCTAGAGGCTTGGGAGATTTAAGCGAAAACGCAGAATATCAAGCTGCTAAAGATAAACAAAGCCAAATCGAAGGCAGAATTATGGAGCTTGAAAATTTATTGAGCAAAGTAAACGTAATCGATGAAGAAAATCTCGACACAAACCGCGTCGCAATCGGTTTAACTGTAACGCTTGAAGATTTATCCAACGGAAAAATTTACACGTACAGCCTCGTAGGCTCTGAAGAATTATCCAGCGCATCTAACGAAGAAGGCCCGCAGAAAATTTCTCAAAAAAGCCCGGTCGGTCAAGCCATTTTAGGACATATAGCAGGCGAAGAAGTAAGCGTAAAAATCCCGCGAGGAATGAGAAAATTAAAAATTGTTTCGATCGGACGTTAAATTAAAATTTAAATTAAAATTAAATCATGAATTATAAAAATATTTTGGGAAATTTGATCCCAGAACTTTCAAGTAATAAATATAATTGGCTCGTGACTGGTGCAGCTGGTTTTATTGGTTCGCATTTAACTGAAGCGTTATTACAATTTGGGCAGAACGTTACGGGGCTTGATGATTTGAGCACAGGTTATTATAAAAATATCGCCCAGTTTGAAAGCAATCCGAATTTTAATTTTATACACGGCTCAATTTGCGACACTGAAATTTGTGAAAAAGCTGCGAACGGAATAAATTTTATTTTGAATCATGCCGCACTCGCTTCAGTTCCGGGATCGCTCGAAAATCCAACGGAATATTTAAACGTAAATTCTCAAGGCTTTATAAATATTTTGGAGTCTGCCAGAAAAAATAAAGTTCAGCGCGTTATATTTGCTTCGTCAAGTGCGGTTTACGGGGACGGTGAAATTTTGCCGAAAATCGAAAGTGATACGGATTCAAAAAAATTTTTGTCGCCCTACGCTTTAACGAAATATATTAACGAGATTTGCGCGCAGTTATGGACGAATATTTATAAAGTTGAATGCGTTGGCCTGAGATATTTTAACGTTTTCGGAGTCCGTCAAGACCCTAACGGAGCATACGCCGCAGTTATTCCAAAATGGATAAACGCCGTTTTAAATAATAAAATTCCAGTCGTTTACGGTGATGGAAATAATACGCGTGATTTTTGTGCCGTTCAAAATGTCGTGCTTGCAAATTTTTTAAGCGCGTTCAGTAAAAATGCTCCGGGAAAAATTTTTAATATAGGCTGCGGACATGAAATAAGTTTAAACGAACTGTTAAATTTAATTTATAAAATATTTGCGCCGGAACGCGAAATCAAAGCCGAATATTTGCCAGCCCGTAAAGGAGATATTATGCGCTCGTATGCTGATATAAATTCCGCAATGAGTGAAATAAATTTTAAACCGGTTATTTTGGCTGAAGAAGGATTAAAAATTTTAAGCGAGAATTTGAAAGAAGGAAATTAATTTAAAATAATGATAATAAGACCGAGAAGACTGCGTAAAACTGAATCAATCAGAAATTTAATCTGTGAAACAAAATTAACGCCTTCAATGCTGGTTTATCCGATTTTTGTGCGCGAAGGTAAAAATATTATTGAAGATATTCCAGCAATGCCGGGACAGAAAAGATATTCACCGGATAATTTAAATTTAATTCTCGACCGCGTTAATAAAAATAAAATCGGCGGAGTTTTGTTATTTGGAATTCCAGACGAAAACAAAAAAGATGAAATAGGCTCTGCTTCATGGGACGAAAATGGCCCGGTTCAACAAGCTATAAAATTTATAAAACGCGAATACCCCGAAATTATAATTTTTGCTGACGTATGTTTATGTGAATACACTAATCACGGACATTGCGGCGTAATAAATAAATTTAATCACGAAATCGAAAACGATCCGACACTTGAATTTTTGACGCGTTCTGCGGTTTCTTATGCTCAAGCAGGGGCTGATGTAGTTGCGCCTTCCGACATGATGGACGGACATACTAAAGCAATACGCGAAGGACTCGATAAAAATAATTTTTACAACACTTTAATTTGTTCATACGCTGTTAAATATGCTTCAGGATTTTACGGGCCGTTTAGAGAAGCTGCGGGTTCAGCTCCTTCATTTGGAGACAGAAAAACGTATCAGATGGACATCAGAAATTCACGTGAAGCATTACGCGAGGCATTTTTAGATGTTGAAGAGGGTGCGGACATAATAATTATTAAGCCTGGAATTTCGTACCTTGATATTTTGAAGACGGTGCGCGAAAAAATTTTAATTCCCATCGCTTCGTATCAAGTCAGCGGAGAATATTCAATGATAAAAGCTGCAGGCTTAAAAGGCTGGATCGATGAAAAAAAAATAATTTCTGAAACTGCTATTTCAATAGCGCGGGCTGGAGCGGATATTATTATTACTTATTTCGCCAACGAACTCGCCGAATTAATTCACGAAGGCGGATTATAAAAAATAAAAAATCCCGGAGCGTAAATTAAAAACTCCGGGAATTAAATTTTAAATTAAATTATTTTATTTTATTTCCTTCTCACATGTATAAACGTATTAAAATAATAATACGGCTCGGATAATATTACACCTTCCGGGATGTCCGGCTGAAATTCCAGCTCCGTAAATTTTTCATACCAGAATACAACATCAACGCGTTTTGATAATAAAGCTACCGCACGCGAACCAGAATCAACATTTACAAGCTTAATATTAACTTTCAAACGTTTACCGAGTTCGGCTAAAATTGCCGTGCTGAATCCTGACGGCCTGCCATCTTCGGCTATATAATCCATTGGGGGCAAATCACCAGTTACAGCGACTTTTATAGTTGGCTGACCGGGAAAATTTTCAAATTCAACGGGCTTTGAAATATTATTGTGATTGATCGGGTTTAAATATTCGTTCTCAAGCCTGTAAATCGTGAAATCATTGCGCATTGTTATTAAAGTTTTGTCCCATTCTTCGGCGAGCTTTTCATTTTTTTCGCGAAATCCTAAACTCATCCCGACTGATGCGCCTTTTGACATGCACGAAGCGTAATAATCAGGATTATTTTTTATGACGTATTCCGCAACAAATTCCGGCAAAATAATTTCATCAACTTCCCCCGAATTTAAAGCTAAAATCATCATTACGAGCGAATCGTAAAAATTTACGTCCGTAACTTCGTGATCGCTTCCCAAAATTACCCAGCCTTTGCCTGCCCAAAAATTCATTATTTCCTTGTAATATTCTTCTTCAGTTGTCTGCAGCTTTTTTATAAATCCAACTTTTAAGCCGGCTGCGTAAACCGGAGACGAAACTAAAATTAAAACCAGCGCGAATAAAAATAAAAATATTTTGCGTTTCATAATTTAATAATTTTCTCCTTCAGAATTTATATTATTATTATTATCATCGTAATTGCCCAAATATTTTACACATAACATTGTAATATCATCAAATTGAGGAGCTTCGCCGGTGAAATCATCGACAGACTTTTTCATAAATTTTAAAATTTCCCGGACTGAATTTATTTCAATGGTTTTATTTAAGTCATTTAACATTCTGTCAGTTCCGTACAGCTCGTTATTAATATTCGTAGCTTCGGCGACTCCGTCAGTATATAAATAAATTATTTCACCAGGATTTAATTTAATTTCACTCTCACGGAATTTTATACCCTCAATCGTAGCAACTGCCGGGCTGTGTTTAGATTTTATCAGCTCATAACCTCCATTTAATTTTTTTACTGCTGGACATTCGTGACCGGCGTTTGAACAAATAATCTGACCAGATGAAATTTCTAAAATTCCCAGCCAAACCGTTACAAATAATTCCGCTTCATTGCCCTCGCATAATCTCATGTTTACATCTCTTAAAATTTGTGACGGGCTTCCACCGTATTGAGCGCGGTTTTTAATTAAAGTTTTTGCGATGACCATAAACAACGCGGCCGGGACTCCTTTTCCCGAAACGTCAGCTATAACAAGAGCCAAATGATCATCATCAATTAAGAAAAAGTCGTAAAAATCTCCGCCGACTTCTTTAGCCGGGTTCATGCTCGCATAAATTTCAAATTCTTTTCTGTCGGGATACGGCGGGAAAATTCTCGGAAGCATATCGGCCTGTATTTGTGTAGCGACATTTAACTCGGCTTTAATTTGTTCTTTTTCGCGTGTAATATTCGTGATGTCATTAATGTATTTTAAAATATCGCTTTCCATCAAATCTATTGTATTAGCGAGCTGGCCTAATTCATTTTTAACGCGGATTTTTTTGTTCAATAAAATTTCAGGCTGAGTATTTTCATGGGCAAATCTGGTCGCTTCGTCAGCAATATTTTTAATTGGGTTAATTAAATTTCTGCTCAAATAAATTCCGTAAAGCAGCAAAACAACCAAAATCATTAAAGCTGATGCAACAATTACACGATTTAAATAACCTCTGCGGATTCCCGTTAAAAATTCCATGCGCTTCTCAACGCCCATAATTCCCAGCACTTTCCCATCTGAATCCCTGAATGGCATGTACACCGTCATATTGCTCCCCGAATAATTTCCCTCTTCAGGGCGATATATAGCGAAGGCTTCATATTCTGAACCTTCTTCATAAATTCTCTTAACAGGATAAAAAAACCTCATGTCGGGCTGAAAAAATTTTTTACCCGGCACAAATTCCTCATAACTGTCCGATGAGTTCATCGCGCTTAAAAAAAATGTTAAATCCCTGTAATCATTCGTCTCACATCTAAACAAATATATAAACGTCGCGTTCTGAGTATCTGCAAGTCTGGACCATTCTTTGTGTATAAACGTTAATTTAACTTGATTTTTATATAATTTATAATCGTCCGATCTTAAAATACTAGTGTCTACAAATTCGGAAGCAGTCCGCGCGGTGTTATAACCTTCATCTGCGTAAAGACGTTCAACAGCGTAAGTGAAACCATTGTAACCTATGAAGCCGGAAATTATTCCCAATAAAATTATTACGCCTATTACTCCAGCTAAAATTTGAAACGATAAACTTTTTTGAAATTTACTGAACATGATTTATAAAATAATTTTCAATTCTGGTTTTAACATTGTGTTGCAAATTTCTATAAAAAAACATGTAATCATAAATATGAAATGCTCCATCAGGCAAAAAATTTATTATTGTCGGGTAATCTGATTTATTTACGCCCGGAATTTTTATAACGCCTCGATTTAAATCAATATAAGCACCGCAAAAATTATTTATTTCACTTTTTATATTTCCAGAATAATCCGTGAAGCAGGCTCCCAAATTTAAATTTTTATCTGCGAGTTTATCATTAATTTCCCAGCTTAACGGGTTAATTGTTTTTGCTTTGAGTTCGGCCGGGTAAATTATTGTGCTCTCAACTTCGGGGGCTTCGCATTCAAAATTTATAATTACGCCGGTATCATTTTCGGACTGAGCAAACTCAAAATTTTTATTATCATCATTTAAAACACATGGCCAGCCAATTGCATAAACAGCGATTAAATTATTTTTGAAATCCCTATAATTTTTATAATCATTCAAAATTCTTGTGCACATGTCTGCACCCTGCGAAAATCCTGCGAGTATAAAAGGCCGGTTATTATTTTCATGTTCCAAATAATATTTAAATGCCCTTGAAATATCTTCATATGCAATTTTTAAATATTTTTCGCGTTCTGATGCGTCCATGTGATAACCCTTTAAAGTAATCTGACGATAAAACGGAGCGTACATCCTCGTAAAATCTTCATAAATTCCGCGTTCCATGTTGAGCGAACCAATAAATTTATTTTTAGTTTTAGCATCATCAAGCGACATATTAAACTCATCTTTTATGTCAACAGTCGGAGCAATTAAAAATAAATCTGCGCTCTTGTTATTTCCAATTGCGAAATATGCCCAGTTTTCGGGATTCTCGTAAATATTTTTATTTTGATTGCTATTATTATGCCATGAAATAAACCCCGTTAAAATTATTGCAATTGCGATCAGCCATAAATATTTTTTTTTGTTCATGCCGTTAATAATGCCTCCTCTATTGCCTTCGATAATTGATCAGCGCATGATGTATTACGTTTTCCGCAAATATTTCCCCTTAAAATTTTCGCAACGTTTTCAGCGTCAGCACCTTCAATTAATTTTGAAATGGCTTTTAAATTTCCGGGACAGCCTCCAACAAATTTAACGTTATGTAATTTGCCATCAGTTATGTCAAATTCTATTTTACTCGCGCAAACTCCTTCAGGTTTATATTCAAACATTTTTTTTATTCCTCCCCGCAATTATAAAAATTATCCAAAAGCTCGAACATATATTTTAAATTATCAGCTTGACACAATTTATTTCTTAATTCTGCAGCTCCGTTCACCCCGTAAAATAATCCGCGCGAAAAATGTTTTATTGTAATAGCCGCATAATGTTCGCCGTATAATTCTAAAGCACGGCCGGCCAATAATTTTATATCCCGAATTTTATTTTTTAAATCAACGTGAATATTATTGACCTCCTGAAATATCCAGGGATTCGAAACAGCACCGCGCGCAATCATAACAGGATCACAACCATAAAATAAATATTCGTTTATGTCATCCAAATTCCTAACGTCGCCACTCGCTGAAATATATCCGGGAAAATTTTTTGATGCTATTTTCAGAATTTCACGATCCGCAACACCTTCATAACGTTGAGCCTGAGTCCGGCCATGTATGCAAATATTATCAGCTCCGGCATTTATTAATTTTTCGACAAAATTTAAAGTGTCAGAATAATTTTCAAGCTTACGAATTTTTACCCAAACAGGATATTTTAAAATTTTCAAATTCTTTACCATTCTGCACGCGCGTTCTGATTCTCTTAACAATGCTGCGCCCGCTCCTGTTTTCGTAACTTTAGGCATCGGACAAGCCATATTAATACCCAACGCATAATAATTTTTCTCGTGACTTAATGCGACCTCCGCACCTCGCAATAAAATATTTTCATCGTGTGAAAAAAATTGAATTATTAAATCATTCTCGCGTTCTGACTTTTTTATCATCCGTAAAGTTTTCAAATTATCACGAACCAGCCCGGAACAACTTATCATTTCTGTATGCGTTAATTCTGCTCCGAGCCGTGAAAAAAATTCCCTCACCGGCATATCTGTAACTCCGGCTAATGGTGCTAGACAAATCAATTTTTATTATTCCTGTCGTAAATTAATTTTAATCCTTCGAGCGTTAACCATGTCTCAACGTGCTGAATACTTTTTGAAACTTTCGCTATTAATTTCGCATGGCCACCAGTCGCTATAACTGCAGCTTTTATTTTTAATTCGTCCTGAATCAAATTTACTATATGATCCGTTAAACCTGCATTCCCGAAAATTATACCCGCTTGTATCGCTTCATCTGTGTTCTGTCCTATTACACTTTTTGGGATCGATAAAGCTACTTCGGGCAGTTTCGCAGCTTTTGAAAATAATGCGGAAATTCCAGAATTTAAACCGGGCGCAATCGCTCCACCTAAATAAGCCCCGTCAGAATTTACTACATCGAAAGTTATAGCCGTTCCATAATCTGCAATGATAAGAGGCGCACCATATTTCGCAATTCCTGCAACTGAATTAACGATCCGATCTGCTCCTAAACCTTGAGGATTTTTATATAAAATTTTCATGCCAGTATCAGTTAAATAATTTACTTGAAGCGCATCAACTTTGAAAAATTTTTTTACGGCTTGTTTGAACGAAAAATCTAACGAAGGCACTACACTTGCGAAAGCTGCTCCAGAAATTTGATCGGGCTTTAAATTTTCGGTGTGCAATAAATTTATTAAATAAATTCCTAATTCATCGGGCGTGTGCAAAATTGAGGATAAACGCCACTGAGCTTTTAAAATTTCTCCATCGTAAATTCCAACGACCATATTTGTATTACCGATGTCAGTAACTAGTAACATGTTTAAATTTTCACCTTCAAAATTATAAAACATAAAATAAACCTCCGAAATAAATTAAAATTAAATAATTTAATCTAACCATCTCGGAGGAAAAATTTTAAATTAAATTAAAAATTAATTGCTCATCGCCTTAAAATGAAATACTACTATGCCCAACGGAGGCAAAGTCAACTGCAATGAACACGGCAAATTATGACACTCGATCATTTCAGATTCCATTCCGCCGGCGTTCCCCATTCCGCTCCCGCCGTAAATTTTTGAGTCGCTGTTTAAAATTTCCTTCCAGAATCCCATTCTAGGAACTCCAACGCGGTAACCAGTTCTCGGCACGGGCGTGAAATTCGCTGCACATAAAATATATTCATCGTTGCTCTTACCTTTGCGCCACCAAACAATAACGCTCTGCTGCCAGTCCGAACAGTCAACCCACCTAAAACCTTCGGGATTAAAATCTAATTCATGTAACGGAGCATATTCTTTAAGGGCTTTATTTAAGTCGCGCACCCAATTTTGAATACCGCGAAAATCATCTTTTTGTAATAAATTCCATTCGATCGCGGAATCGTGACTCCATTCAAGCCCCTGCCCAAATTCCGAACCCATGAATAATAATTTTTTACCGGGATGGCACCACATATACCCGTATAATAATCTCAAGTTAGCGCGCTTCTGCCACCAGTCGCCGGACATTTTGTTTATAATTGAGCCTTTTCCGTGTACAACTTCATCATGTGATAAAGGCAACATGAAATTTTCACTGAACGCGTACCAAATGCTAAACGTTAATTGATTTTGATGCCAGCTTCTGTAAATTGGTTCTAAGCTCATGTAATCAAGAGTGTCATGCATCCAGCCCATGTTCCATTTCATGCCGAAGCCGAGACCGCCCAAAAATACGGGTTTCGTGACCATTGGCCAGTCCGTTGATTCTTCTGCGATCGTCTGAATAGTTCCGAAGCGTCCATATAATTCGCTGTTCATGTCGCGTAATAATGAGATCGCCTCTAAATTTTCATGGCCGCCGTAAATATTTGGAATCCATTCGCCATTTTTACGGGAATAATCTAAATATAACATTGAAGCAACTGCATCAATTCTCAAGCCGTCAGCGTGAAATACATCGATCCAAAATGCTGCACTCGAAATTAAATAACTTCTTACTTCGTTGCGTCCGTAATTAAAAATATAGCTTCCCCAGTCAGGGTGATAACCTTTGCGCGGGTCTTCGTGTTCGTAAAGCGCTGTACCGTCATAACGTGCCAAACCAAAATCATCAGTCGGGAAATGACTCGGAACAAAATCCAAAATTACGGCGATATTCCTTTTATGTAATTCATCGATTAAATACATAAAATCTTCTGGAGTTCCATATCTGCAAGTCGGAGCAAAATATCCTAAAGTCTGATAACCCCATGACCCATAAAAAGGATGTTCCATGACCGGCAAAAATTCGACTGCGTTAAATCCCATGTCCTCGCAATATCCCGGTAACTCTTCGGCCATCTCCCTATATGAAAGCGATAAACCATCGTCCCAATGTCTGCGCCATGAACCTAAATGAACTTCGTAAACGCTTAACGGTGCGGACATGTTCATTTTTTCGCCGCGGTGTGCGAGCCATTCGGAATCGTTCCAGGAATATTCTGGCCAATGTGTTATAGATGAAGTTCTCGGAGGTAATTCAAATAATCTGCAGAAAGGATCCATTTTTTCTTTTATTTCGCCGTGAGCATTTTTGATGCAGAATTTATATAACTCCCATTTTTTTACATCGGGGATGAACCCTTCCCAAATTCCGCTCCCGTCCCAGCGTGCTGCTAATGGATGAGCTTCAGTGTTCCAGCCGTTAAAATTTCCTACAACGCTGACAGCCTGAGCATTAGGAGCCCAAACGGAAAACGCTACGCCTTCAGTTCCATCGGAGTCCGTAAATTTTTGAGCACCCATCTTCTCGTAAAGGTGGTAATGTGTACCTTGTTTAAATAAAAATATGTCGTAATCTGTCAGAGGAGATACTCCGTAACGTACAGAGCCAGCCATTTAAATTTTGCCCCCTTCGTATATTATTGAAATGTTCGTTAAATTTTATGTGATATTCGTGCTTAATTCAATTAATAAAATAATAAAAATAATAAAAATTAAATTTTCATGTTAGAATTTTTTTCACGATAAATATTGAAGTTTTTATTATGTTGATGTTTTAGCGTGCAAAAAGGATCAAAAAAATTTATGTTCAGCTGTGATTAACGATTACGTTTCAAAATTTTGATTGAGCCATAAATAAAAAATTCCCCTCCAAAATTCTGAAGGGGATTTATATTAATTAATTTCAAATAATTTATTTTATTATTTTATTTCGCGTTTCATTATCACAAAAAACACATTAGGATCAAATGTCGTTCTCACCGCAAATATTTCCGAAATGTCCCAGCCGTCTTTACCATATTCATTTAAAATATTTTCAAGTTGCGCGCCTTTCGTGTTAAAAGTTTTTTCCTTCTGAAGCGATGTCAGCGAACCTAACGAAATAATTTTATATTCATGCTTAACATTTTCAGACATGGCCGGAAATGCAAAACCCAAAATTAAAATTAACGCAATTAATATTTTTTTCATGATAAATATAACTTAACTCCTAATCATCCAAATCCAAAATTACTCCGGCGGCTACTGCAACTTTATAAATTGTGTCGATCGCTTCCCTAAATTGTATTAACGACTGGCGATCAGTATATTTAACCGGAACAACGATCGTGTCTCCAGGTTCAACAACCGGCGAAAATCCTCGAGGCGCAACCCATTTTTTATTTGACAGCACCGAAGTATTACGAGTTAATTTTAACGTGCTCCCATCGCTCTTTAATAAATATACCATTCGTTTATGTGCGGTTTTAACAGCTCCACCAGCAGCATTTATATATGAATTTATGCTGATACCAGGACGAAATACCTGCGACGAAGAACTGTAAACAGCTCCCATAACATTCACTATTAAAGGCTTATCGGGAATATTTAACGTGTCGCCGTCTTCAAGTTCGTAATCCCAAGGGGTGTCAATAATATTTTTTGGCGTGTCAATTTTCGTTATAACTCGTCCCATAATATCAACTTGTCTTAATCTGTTTATCATTTCGCGCCGTCTTGTATATTCGCTAGCATTATTTTCTGTTGAATTTTGCATACTTTCCATTAGGTCGCGTTCCATTCTGTCTGCCATTTGCCTTATTGCAATGCGTTGTTCTTCTGCTACACTTCGGCGAGTAAATACTGCTCCCCTTAAAAATGCTTTTGGCGTGAAACCTCCTGCGCGCGTGATCAAATCAGAAATTTTTTCTCCTGGCAGCATCGAATATGTTCCGGGTCTCATAATTTCACCAGTAATATTTACTTTTACATGTCCGTGATAATTCGGAATAGTCATTAACGTAATATGATCGCCATGCTCAATTAAAATATTATTATCTGGATCGCCCAAAAGTGCTTGACTGACATTCACGACAAATCTTTCATTTTTCTGGCCTTCATTCGCTGGGGTAATTCTAGTTATTTCTGCTCTGTCCGAAGCTGTAGCACTTAAACCGCCGGCACGATTTATTATTTCTGAAAGTCTCGTGCGTCCAGGAACAATTACGTAAGATCCCGGCCTCGTTACTGGTCCTGTTATTTCTGCTGTGGCAACTAAATTATAAATCGGATAAAGCCTCAAAATATCACCATCAGATAATACGATACTGCTCAGCTCATCAAGTGTCCCTTCAAATGCTCCGGCGTATGCGTGATCATAAACTTTAAAATATTGCGCTCTGCCTCTGTAAGTTAATGCGCTCATCCCTCCGGCTATTGATAATAAATCTTTTACTCGTGTTTCGCCGTTAAGCTCGTAAACTCCGGGACGCTGAACTTCTCCAGCAAGCCCAACCAAATCCCCAACTTGAGGAATATAAATTACATCGCCGGCCTGTAATCTCGTATCCTGAGATTTATCACCCTGCAATAACATAGCGTACATGTCAAAAACTGTTATTATTTGGCCGTTGCGTTTTAATTCGATTCGTCTCAATGTTCCATTAGCTGAAGGCCCACCGGAAACTAATAAAGCATTTACCAGCGTCGCAAATGATGAAACAGTGTAAGCTCCGGGACGGCGTGCATTTCCAGTCACGTAAATCATTATTGAACTCAAACGCCCCATTGATAAATTCATCTGATAGCCGGTGTAATATTGATTTAATCGAGCCTGTATAATTCTTTCAGCTTCGGCCATCGTATATCCGGCAATCCTTACCGCTCCAATATGCGGAATCGTCGTCATGCCATCGCGGTTAACTGAAACCGTATAATTTCCTTCTTCAGGAATGCCCCAAATATTTATAGTGAGTTCATCACCGATATTAATTCTATAATTCTGCGTAACAGGTGCACGATCTTCAGGCGCAAATGTTGAAGGGGCCTGCCTGAAAAAATTCATCCCGAATCTCGGCATACCTCTTATTAAATCGCCGACTGGGCTTTGTTCATTATTACCGTTGAGAATTTGAGTAAAATAATCATTGATTTGCACATCCGTCAAATTTTGAGCGATCTCCGTTGCAAAATCATTGTTCGCCACTTGTAAATTATTTTGATTTTGAACTTGAGCCTGATTTTGATTTCCATTCTGAGCAGACTCCGTTAAATCTATATTTTCAATTTTATTTTGCTGCCTTCTGTTTGCTCCTGATAAGTCAAGCCCCTGCCCTCCTGCTTGGTAATTCGGCATCGGCGAAACTTCTGGATTATTCGGAATAGTCACGGAAGATGTATCGCCAGCTCCAAGCATTACCGGAGAAGCAGAATAACATACATCCGAAATTAATAACGATGCAAAAATTATTTGAACTGCAATAAATTTATTAAATGCGCTTTTCAAGGTTATGACCTCCAGAAAAATTTTTTTTATTTTTAGCGTAAAACATAATCCAAAATGCTCCGTATTTGCTGATGATCTTCATCTAAATTTTCACCGTCACGATCCGAAACATCTTCATATGCACAAAATTCACGTAATAATTTGCCGACATTATTTTTCATTACGTTCGGTCTCATTTGGCCTAACAATCTCTCAGGCGTGCGAATATATCCGGCATCACGTCCTGATTCAAGCTCCCAAATCGATAAAAACATCGAATCTTGTTCCCAAATATGTTCGCTTGGTTGTCCGAATAATGTTCCGAGCCATTTTTCAGCAGGCAGCTCCATATGTATACCGGCCTTCGTAAAACTTTTACCCGGAGCATCAACATCAGTATTTGTATACCAAAATCCGATCGCCGTATCATCCCAATGTCTGATCGCAGAAATTTTTACACCTTTGTCCTCGTCAATAAATCTGCCCCAATCTGCCTGTAAATCAATGTCGAACGTGTCAAAATGATAACCAACTTGAACCCAAGCAGCAAACCGCCAGGCATCTTTAGTCGTGTCATCATAATATTTATAAACATTTCCGCGCCAACCAAAAGCCATTTGACCTTCAAGCAATCCGGCAAATGATTCGGGATCACGCATTCTCAAACCGCTTAACCTCGTCCCAAGCCACCAATTTCCATTTTGTGCGTAATACCTTCCCCAAACATTTCCGCCAAACCATTCCTCGTCCATGTATCCGCCTTCACTCATCAACCAAAAACGATTATTTTCTCCTATGCTCGTAACATAATTTAATGCAGCGTTCTGTATTCTTATATTATCGTTCATGTCGGGTTCCCACCAAATTTTTACTTCGTTATGCAACGGAAATCTTACGTCTACAATGCTGCCGAATCCGTTCGAATATCTGCCCTTGTAAATTAAATCAAAATCAACACGGTCGCGGTATTCTGATTCAAGTGTCTGATCAATTCTAGGCTCATAAACTAACATTCCTTTAAGTTCGTGCCGGCCTCTTGAGTCCAAATATAAATTTTCATTGTCATCGCCGAAATCTTTCATGTCAGGACTGGCCCAAGAAAATTTTACGCCCTTCATTGGGTTATCTTCGTCGCGTAATTCTCTCGTCCTTATGTCAAATAATATTTCGCCGGGAAATATCGCACAAACAACGGGATTACTTGAAATTTTTTGAATTAAAATTATTTCGTCCATTTCCGGCATTATCGCGGATAATACAACTAAAATCCTCACCATAGCTTCCGCGTGTGATGCATGGCCGTAATTTTCGTAAGCAAGCATTAATTTTCTTGAGTAAATTATTTCGCCGTCATCGTTTTCTGATTCTTCTTCGTAAATTTTTAAATCAACGTCGCGAACTTTAATATATTTTTCGAGTCCAGATTTAACGCGCTCGACCAAAATCGGAATTTCTGCATCATCCCATTCTGCTACGCGGGCATCTCCGGGCATTCCGTAATTTGGTTTTTTGTTTTCGCCGATGTAAGGTCCGCCTAAATTTAAGCGTTGAGAAGCTGTAAAAACAAATTCATCGCCTCTTTGATAACTTCCTGAAATTTCTGTACCCCACGGAGCTTTTAAAGTAACGCCGACGTTATATTTTTCTGAAGGTTCTTCCCTCATAACTTTTTGCCCTGATGCGCTATCGCTCATATAATCCATTGGAGAATATTCAGCCTTGATCGTCAGCCAGTTATCAATATCCCAAGCCAATCCCGCAAAAACTCCGTTCATTCGATCTGAGCCGTAACCAACTGAAGCAGACACGCGCCCAAATTTCCAAGTCGCAACGCCGTAATATGCTTTCATTAATTCAGTGCCGGTTACATCAGTCATTCCGAAGGCTATCGAAGGCAAAAACCATTTTTTAGGATCCCTGTTGTAATATAACATCGCCTTAAAATCGATCGCTTTATCCATGTAATAACGTCCTGTATCGAGCATTATCGTGTCAAAAGTCGTCAGCCTGGCATTAACTTCAAACCATGGCAGCCACGCTAAATCTATAAAATAATATGCATACGGCGAAGCGTGCGTATATCCAAACCTCCCGGCACCATCATCCGGAATTTCTGCTGTTGGATATTCCCATAAACCTGCTAAACCTGAATTGCTTCCAGTTATAGCGAAAGCACTTTTATCATTTGTCGAAACCAGAACAAATAAAATATTTATCGTTAATATACACAGGATCAGTTTACGCAAATTAACCGCTCCTCAAAAAAATTTTTTTCTGGTTATTTTACACTAATTAAATTTAAAAACATTCGGTAACGCTAAAAACTTGACGCAAAAATTTATGATTATTAAAATTTCATGAGACTCTAAAAATATTTTTATGAACGGAGCAAAAAATTTTATGATCGAAAGATATTCGGAACGCGATATAAATTCAATTTGGGATGATTACAACAGATTAAAAATTATGCTCGATGTTGAGTTAGCTGTCTGCCGGGCTTGGTACGAACAGGGAAGAATCCCGGAAGATGCTTTAAACGATATTATGACGAATGCGCGTTTTACGGTTGAAAGAGTTCAGGAGATCGAACGCAAAACCCAACATGATGTAGTAGCGTTTGTGAGTGCTGTAGCTGAAAATATTGGAGCTAACGGGAGATATTTACATTTGGGAATGACTTCAAGCGATATTCTCGACACGGCAAGCTCCATAATGATACGCGATTCAATTAATATAATTATTTCTGCTCTTGATGAACTCGATAAAACAGTTTTTGATCTAGCTTACAAATATAAATATACTCCTTGCATCGGACGCACTCACGGAATACACGCCGAGCCTATGTCGTTGGGATTAAAATTTTTAAATTGGCATTCGGAATTATTACGCGATCGCAGCAGGCTCGAACATTCAAAATTAAATATTTCAGCTGGAAAAATTTCCGGAGCTGTTGGAACTTATGCGATGTGCAATCCAAAATTGGAGGCTCGTGTTTGCGAATTATTAGGACTTGAGCCGGCTAAAGTTTCAAACCAAATTTTACAGCGCGACCGCCACGCAGAAGTTTTAAACGCCCTCGCAATAATGGGAAGCACTCTCGAAAGAATGGCCCTTGAAATTCGTAATTTACAGCGCACGGAAGTACGTGAAGCATTTGAGCCGTTTGGAGTTGGGCAAAAAGGTTCAAGCGCAATGCCTCATAAAAGAAACCCCATTAAATGCGAAAGAATTTGCGGAATGTCGAGATTATTAAGAGGTTACGCACTTACCTCAATGGAAAATATTGCGTTATGGCATGAACGGGACATCAGTCATTCATCAACTGAGCGCGTAATATGGCCGGATGCTTTTAATATAGCTGCATTTATGGCGAGAAGCATGAACAAAATTTTAACGGGCATCGAAATAGACGAAGCGCGCATAAAAGAAAATATTAACCAGACTGGCGGGCTTGTTTATTCTCAGAGGGTTTTAACGTTTTTGCTTGACGATTTAAAATTATCTCGTGAAGATGCTTACTCAATTGTTCAAGAAAACGCAATGAAAACAGCTAAAGGCGAGGGGAATTTTTTAGAGTTGTTGCAAAAAGATCCAAGAATGAAAGAAGCTCATATTGAAAAATTGCCGGAACTGTTCAGCAATGATTTTTATTTGAGATATGTCGATGAAATTTTTGAGAGATTTATTTAATTTGCATGATTTATAACAAAAATTTTTGCATAAAAACTTACGGCTGCCAAATGAACGTTTATGATGCAAACCGCGTCAGAACCGTTTTGAATTTTCGCGGCTGGAACGAAGTAAACGAAGATGAAGCAAATTTAATTATTATTACGGGGTGCAGTGTTCGGGCTAAAGCAGAGCAAAAAGTATGGAGCGAAATGGGACGTTATGAAAATTCATGGAAAAAATTTAAACGCCCGATCGTCGCTTTAACTGGTTGTGTCGCTCAAAATTTAGGACAAAAAGCTTTATCGCGCTTCCAATGGGTTAAACTCGTTTCAGGCCCTCGACATATTGGACTATTGCCGGACGCTCTCGAACAAATTATTAAAAATCCGGATTCAAAATTAAATTTACTCGATCACGACCCTAAAGAATTTTTTAATCTGGATTTCGACCCCGATAATACTACGATCTTGCGCGAAAATAAATTTAAAGCATATGTAACAATTGCTCACGGTTGTGATAATTTCTGCACTTATTGCATAGTTCCGTACGTTCGAGGGAGATTTTTATCACGTAAACCGGACGACATTTTTAACGAAATAAATTTTTTATTGAACGACGGCGTTAAAGAAATTACATTACTGGGGCAAAATGTAAACAGTTACGGTAAAGATTTTAACTCAAATTTAAATTTTGCTTGGCTGTTAAATAAAGTTTCCGAAATGAACCCGGCTCGCATACGTTTTGTTACGTCATTGCCTCAAGATTTCACCGAAGATATTATAAACGTCATGGCCGATAAAAATAATATTTGCCCGTCGCTAAATTTGCCAATCCAATCCGGAAGCAACAAAATTTTAAAGCTCATGAACCGCAAATATACTCGCGAAGAATATTTTAAAAAAGTTGAAATACTGCGTGAAAAAATTCCTGATATAGGTTTGACGACTGATATTATTACGGGCTTTCCCGGTGAAACTGACGAAGATTTTAACGACTCTTTAGACGCTCTGAAAAAAATAAAATTTGATCTCGTTCACAGCGCAGCATATTCCGAACGTGAAGGAACTCCAGCAGCTAAAATGCCCAATAGTTTGCCGGTAGAGTTGAGATTATCGAGGCTAGAAACTTTAAATAAAATTCAGGACGAAATAACAGCGGAAATTAACAAAAATTATAATAATAAAACCGTTGAAGTTTTAGCGGATGACTTTGCTCCAAAAGGTGAAAATTTATTACAGGGCAGAACCCCATCTGATAAAGTCGTAATATTTCCAGGCGAAAAAAATTTATTGGGAAAATTCGTAAATATAAAAATCACTCACGCTGAAAATTGGTGTCTTCATGGCGAAGTAATTCCAGAATAAAATTTATATCGAGATTGTTTTTCAAAATTTCCGCGACTTTGTTATACGAATCATTTTTAACGGTGCTTGTGTCATAAATTGGCCTTTCACCGTGTTTTTTTTCGTGGCGTATTCTGTTCAGCCATTTATTTCTAAATCTGTCATTGTTAAAAACCCCATGCACATAACTCCCGGCGATCTTAAAATCATCCGTGATAATTCCTTCAGCTTGAGAATTAATTTTAAACAACGGCAAATATTTTTTATTATCGTAACAGCATATGCTTCCGCCGACATGAATTTCATAACCCAAAATTTTCACGCTCAAATCTGAATATAATGAACCTGAAATCTGTGATGTATATTTTGTACCGTCTAATTTAGTTTTAAGTGGCAATAATTCCAAACTTTCGGAGCAATCAACTTCAAGCCCCAAAATTTGAAAGCCTCCGCAAATTCCAAATATGAAACCAGAAAAATTTTTTATTGCGTCAAAAAGCCCGTTTGATTTCAGCCAGTGTAAAGCCCTTAACGTATCTTTTGCGCCGGGTAAAATTATCGCGTCAAAAATATTTAAATCGTCTAACCTGTCAATATATGTAATGCTCGTGTCGGGTTCTTTTTCGAATAAATCGATGTCGCTGAAATTTGAAATACCCGGATATTTTATTACGCCTATATTAATTTTGCTGAATTTTTTTTTATCGTTTATGCTCAAAGAGTCCTCGCCGGAGATTGAAACATCTTCAACATACGGCAGAACACCTAAAACTTTTATGCCCGTATAATTTTCGATCCATTGGACTGCGGGTTTAAATAAATCTATGTCGCCGCGAAATCTGTTAAATATAATTCCCTTCACGCGCTCGCGGTCTTCGCCTAATAATTCCAGCGTCCCAACAACTGCAGCAAGCGAACCGCCCCGATCGACATCAGCCGTTAAAATAACTGGAACATTTGCAAGCCTGGCAATTTTCATATTTACGATTTCATATTTATTTAAATTTATTTCTGCTGGACTTCCTGCGCCTTCGATTATTACGGCTTCAAAATTATTTTTTATGATGTTTAATGAATCTTTAACGGCTTTTATTCCGTAAGTTTGAGTAAAATTTTTATAATAATTTTTTTCGGCCGGCTTGTTAAAAAATTTTCCGTTTAAAATTATATCGGAGCTACTGTTATTATTTGGCTTAAGTAAAATAGGATTCATAAAATATTCTGGTTTTAACCCTGCGGCTTCGGCCTGAACTGCTTGAGCTATGCTGATTTCGCAACCGTCATGCGTAACAAATGAATTATTAGACATATTTTGAGATTTATACGGACAAATTTTTATGCCCATTTGATGAAATAATCTACATAATCCAGTAACTATAAAACTTTTCCCGGAGTTACTTGAAGTCCCTTGAATCATTATGCCTTTCATGATTAGTAATTGTACACTATTTTTTATTTAAAATGCCCGTAAATAATTTATTTTCATTTGGAAATCTTGTTGCGATTCGTATATATTTGCCGTTGAGTCCTGGAAAATTTCTTGTGTGCCTTACGACTATGCCGAATTTTAATAATTTACGAATTAAATTTAAATCGTCATAAACCTTCAATAAAAAATAATGCACGTCGCTTTTTATAATTTCATGGCCGGAAGCTAGCAATAAATTTATAAATTCCGGAGTATATTTTTTATAAAATTTTCGGGTGTTATTATAAAAATTATCATCGCTTAAAAATTTAAATGCCAATTCCTGCGCAATATTATTAACGCTCCAAGACGGTTGTAGCATTTTCAGTTTAAATATTAAATTTTCGTCAGCAATTAAATAACCGATCCGCACGCCGCTCAAGTGAAAAATTTTCGTGAGCGATCTCAAAATTATTATATTTTCAAAATTCTTAACCGGTTCAGGCTCATGATTTAATAAAAAATCTTTATATGCTTCGTCAATTATAAAATTTATATTTGGATTTGAGCGAGCAATATTATAAATTTCAGGGATATATTTACCGGTTGGGTTATTAGGATTTGAAATTATTACGGCATTAAAATTATTTATCTCGTTTAAATTATAAAAATCCTGAGCGTTATAAAAAGCGCGTTTATATTCCGAATAATTTGGCTGTAAAATTCCAACGTGATCATTAAAAATTCTGGATAATAAATATATTGCTTCATTTGAGCCGTTTACAAATAAAATATTTTGGGGCTGTAAATTTTCGCGCTGTGAAATAATTTTTATTAATTTTCTGCAGTCCGGATCGGGATAATTTGAGGCTAAAAATTTTAAATCGATTTCGATTTTCGGCCATGTAATAATATTTGTGTTGGTGCTGAAGTCCAAAATTTTATTTTTATCCGGAACTGGAATTTTAAAATATTTAAATAAATTTTCTGGATTAGCACCGTGAATCAAATCAAGCATGATATAACTAAAATAAAAATTTTACGCGATTTTTTATTAAATTATTTTCCCAATTTCAATTTTAAATCTATTTTTTTAGCTCTATCATAAATATGTTTTAATCTTCTGTCCGTCGGCGGATGAGAATTAAATCCGCTGGGCTTCGTTTCGATTCCGTTATCTTTAAAAGCTTTCATAGCATAATATAACCCGTAAGGCGAATAACCGGCACTCACTAATAAATCCGTTCCGTAGTCATCTGCTTCAATTTCCTGCTCGCGGCTAAATCCTCCAGATATTAAACCCTGTCCGACGCTTATGGCTTGATCTCCTGCTGCTTTTGCAACTGCTCCGCCAACTCCTCCGATGCCTCCTGTAATTCTGCCAAGTCCCCACGATAAAATTTTTCCGCCAACTTTTAAACCTGTATTGCGTTTTTTGGATTTGTTGTAATGTCCGAGTTTTATATGTCCCAATTCATGACCCATAACTCCAGCAATTTCTTCTTCGTAATTTAAAATTTTCATTAAACCTGTTGTAACGTGTACGCTGAAATCTTTTTCAGATTTGAACAACACCCAAGCATTTGGAGCGGTCTGATCTTCGTAATTTACTTTTACAACTTCAAAATTTCCTGCCAAAGCTATATTACGCCAAGCATTTTCAACGGTATATTTATCAATTTCGGAATATGCTGGAACGCTAGAAAATAAAAATATTAAGCAAACTAAAAATTTTTTTAGCATAAAATAGAATCCCTTCTGATTAAATTTAAATTAATTAATTCGCGAAATATTTTAACAAGTGCACAGAAATAAAAAAATACTGTCATCAAATTAAAAATTTTTAACTCAATGACAGCGATAATATATTTTTATTAAAACCGGACATCAAAATAATCTATTTCAACTTATTTCAATTTATTTCAACTTACCTCAATTTATCCAATTTATTTAATTTCATTCGTCTATCAATTTTAGAAGCCTTCGCCGATAAGCGTTTTAATCTTTTATCCGTGGGCGGATGTGAACTGAATCCGCTTGCTTTTGTTACAAATCCGTTATCGCTGAATGCCTTCATAGCGTTATATAATCCGAATGGTGAGTAACCTGCTTTCACTATTAAATCCGTACCATAGTCGTCGGCCTCAACTTCTTGTTCGCGACTGAATCCGCCTGAAATTAATTCCTTTGTAGATTCTATAACTTTACTGCCTGCTTCGTCTGCAATATTTTTCGTAGCTTCTCCCAACGATCCGCCGACTTTAGCTCCGAGATTTCCCGTCAATTTGTCCAGACCTTTACCTAATAAAAGCCCTCCGAGTCCAACCATAATATTATTTTTCTTCGAGCGCTTGTAATGATTTAATTTTACGTGCCCGATCTCGTGAGCCATAACCCCCGCAATTTCGTCTTCAGTGTTTAAAATTTCCATAATGCCGGACGTAACATGCACGCTGAAATCTGTTTCCGATTTAAAGGCTACCCAAGCGTTTGGTGATTCGTCGTCCTCGTAATTAATTTTTACTGCTTCAAATTCTCCAGCAGCTGCGATATTTTTCCAAGCTTTTTCAACCGTTGCGCTGTCGATTTTAGCAAAGGCCGGAGAACTTAACGCAAATAATAAAACTCCCGTTAAAAATTTTCTCAATTTCAAAATAAAAGCCTCCTGTTCAAATTTTTTAAATCGTGTAATGCGTTTTGAATTATCGCATTTTTTTTTTTTTTCAAGGGGTTAAGCGAATTGAGATTAAAAATTAAATTTATTTCGTTTCAAATATTTTTTTATTTTTTTGCGCGATAAATAAATAAATTTTAATGCATAAAAAAAACTGCCATCAGAATTAAATTTTAAAATCCCGACAGCAGTAGTAAATATTATATTATTTAAATTAAATCCTAAATTTTATTTTTATTTACAGTGGAGCAACTCCCAAAACTATGCACGCCACTATTGATAAAATACTAATTCCCCAAATCCAAGGAAGCGAATATTTAATATGTTCACCGATATCAATTTCAAGCAAACCGAGTCCCAAATATGCCGCCGGACTTAACGGAGAAATCATAACGCCAACGTTTTCCGCAACAAGCAACACGCAAGCTACATCCATCGGAGCGACTCCAAATTGTGAAGCGATTCCAACAACTACAGGCAATAATCCAAAATAGAAAGAATCCGTACCCAAGCACATAATTAACGGAACTGCGAAGCACGCGACAATTATATGAGTATATCTTCCCATTTCTGGAGGAATTACCGTAACAACTGCCGAAGCCATTGCGTTTAACATTCCGGTCCCTGATAAAACTCCCGTGAAAATTCCTGCGCTGAACAAAGTTACAACCATTGCCATAGCCGCAACGCCGTATTCTTTTAATTTTTTGTTCTGCTCTTTCAAGCTCGAAATATTTACGAGTAAAGCAAACGCTAAAGCTAACATAAATACATATGCAGGATTAAATTTCGTGAACATCAACGCAACTACTACAATAATAACGAGCAATGCATTAAATAATTTTTTCCAGCCCGCAATATTTTTCGTAGCGTCTTCTGCTTTAGCTTCCGGAGCTTCAATAATTTCGCCATTATCTGCACTTAAACCTAATTTTTTCTGGCGGCGTTTTTCAACTTGACTAAGCAAGAAAGCTACTACAAAAGTAATTACAAGCATTACACCCTGAACAGGTAATAATTTGTGCCATAAATTATTTGGATCTGTTTCGAGGACTGTAGCTGCTCTCATTGTAGGACCGCCCCAAGGACATACGTTCATAACTCCGATTGCAACGCAGACGAGAAGCATTAAAGCGCGGTTATCCATTTTTAATTTTTTGAACATCGGGAGCATTGCCGTAATTGTAATAATAAATGTTGTAGCTCCTGAGCCGTCCAAATGTCCAATAATTCCAACTGCGGCCGTAGCTAAAAATATTAATACGATGCTTGTGCCGGCTTTTTTAATTAACGCGTTCACTATTGGATCAAATACTCCGACATCGTTCATTAACGAGAAGAATGAAATTGAAAATACAAATAATGAAACAGTCGAAACCATTTTAGAAATACCAGATGCAGCAAATTTATTAACGACCAGCGGATCAAATCCAGCAACAAGGGTGGCGATCGTCGGCAATAAAATAAATGCTACTGGCGGTATTACAACTTTACGAATTAAGCAGAAAATTAAAATTGCAACCATTACGAAACCGATTGTCGCTAATTTTCCGGCTGGAACTTTCGGGGCAGCTGCTTTTTTGGCTGGAGCTGGTTTTAAAATTTCAGTAAATGATTTATATTCTCCGTCGATTTCTTTTTGATAGTCTTCAAATTTCGCAAATCCCGGACGCTCATCATATCCGCCGCGTTTAGCAAATTCGTTCCATTCTGATGTATTTACAGCTTGTTCGATTGCGTTGCTTAATGCGTTAATTGCGCCTTCTGGTGTTCCTTTTTTCGCAAAAATTCCGCGTGCTGCTCCCAAAAATGCATTAATTCCCAATTCGTTAGAGCATTCGACTTGAGGATAACGGCTCATGCGTTTTTCACTTAAGACCAATAACGGAACAACTTCGCCGCCCTCGATTAATTCTTCAATTTCTGCGACACCAGTCACCATTAAATCAATTTGTCCGTTAGTTATAGCTTGATTCATTCCTGCTCCTGAAGGATATGCGACCTCAAGGAAATTTAAACCTTCTGCAGCTTGTTTCAACGCCATATCATCGAGACCGGTGCGGGTTAACATTCCGATGCTGATGCTAAACGGATGGGCTTTAACGAAATTGCGTAACTCAGAAAAATTTTTATAGCCGCGTTCTTCCATTGCTTTACGTGAAGCAGCTATAACATCAATTGCATGCACGAGTCTTGCAACTGGTGTAAATTCATCACGTAATTTAAAAGGAAGTTCGCCGACGATCTCTTGAATAAATAAACTTTGAGTGCCGAGCAAAAATGTATATCCGTCTGCTGGTTGTTCTTTTGCGTATAAAGCTCCATTTCCGCCGTTAGAACCTGTAATATTTACGATCTCAACTTCTTGACCTAAAATCCCTTTTAAGATCGGTGCGAGTGCTCTTAAAGTTCCGTCAGCGCCTCCGCCTTCTCCCCAAGGACATACGATTTTAATGGGCTTATCAAAATTCCAATCTTCAGCAAAAGCCGAACTAAATATTGAAAGAGCGATTAAAACAGCCAATAAAACGCGCTTCATATGTGAATGATCCTCCTAAATTTTAAATTTTATGACTCTGAAATTATAAATTAATACTAAATTTTAAGCGTCATTATTTTTAAGTAGTGTTAAATCGACATTTTTTAATTCTGGTTTTATTTCTGTATCTTCCTGAATATTTAAATTTTGTTCTTGTTCAAGCTCGTTATAAATTTCGTCGACGATGTCAATTTTTTTTTCAGTTGCTTCTGGTTCTGGCTCTGGTTCAGGTTCTGATTCGGTTACAGCTTCAACCTCCGGAATATTTTCAGGTTCAGGCTCGGCTTCTGGTTCTGGCTCTGGTTCTGGTTCTGGTTCGGGCGTAATATTTTCCTCTTTTTCCTCGTGCCAAACATCTTGAAATTTTCCCTGTAACATCAATTCATAAACCGACATAATTTTTTTATACATGTCTTCATATGGTTTACGCGACTCCGCACTTAATCCAGTCGACCAAACTCGACCCGACGCAATATTATACGGAATTAACTCATATAAAGGCAGTTCACCCGCAACAGGATAGCCACGATCTTTTATAATACTTTCTGCAACTTTTGCAATTTTAGATTTGTTATAACCAACTTTCACGACGGGTAACTGATTATGATCCTTGCCTTGTTTTTTTGCCAGCCTGTAAACTAATCCCAAATTTGAAAGCGAAAATAAATCCGGCCTGACCGGGACAATTATTATATCCGCAAAATCTATCGCACTCTTAGCAGCTTGACCCAATTCCGGCGGACAATCTATCATAATAATATCTTCTGGAGAATCTTCATCACCGGGATCAATTCTCGTTTTTAACCTGAGCGAATCCTTAAAATAATTTTTTATAAACGACATCCCATCGGAAAAATTTCGCTGCCCGTCTAAATCAATCGCCAACACTTTCAAACGCTTTAATAACGCTATTTCAGAAAGTATTATTGAAATCGTAGTTTTTCCGACACCGCCTTTTCTGTTCATAACTGCTATTGCAATTTTAGACATTAATTCACCAGTCCTTTTTATTTTTTTATTTAATCGCTAATAATATAGAAATAAATACTAAAATTACACCGAAAATATTAACAGCTCCGATATTTTCATAATATAATGCATATCCCAAAATTAAAGCCGTTACAGGTTCAACCGAAGCTATTACGGGTACTTGACTCGTATTTTTTATTTTTTTCAGACCACTATAATAAAATAAATATGCTAAACACGTCGGAATTAATCCGTATAAAAATCCAGTTAATAAAATTTCAGAATTAATTTTAAATTCGGGGCGCGTAAATATTAATAAAAATATCATTCCTGCAAAATAACTATATAAGCTAACTAACAAAATATTAATTTTTTCTCCCGCGATCCGACCTATAACTGCCGCCATCCCGTAACAAAATCCAGAACCTAAACCGTATAATAATCCCCTAATGTTCACGCTGGAATTTAAATTTAAAATATTTCCGCCGGCCGCTGTCAAAATACAGCCTGAAATATTTATGATGAGTGAAATTATTTTTAACCCTGAAAATTTTTCATGAAATATTATTAACGATCCTAGCGCTGTAAATACTGGAGCTGAATACATTAACACGCAAGCTATTCCCATCCCGTTTAATTTTATCGAATTGCTGTAACAAATATTAAATAATCCGTGACAGATAATCCCGAATAATATGCAGGTGAATAAAATTTTTTTATCGCGAATTAAAATATTTTTGCCAAATTTAAAACACCCGGCCATGAACATTATTAAAAAGGCTGATGACATTCTCAAAATGCTTATTAAATTTTCGTCAGCTCCCAAGCTCAATAATTTATTTACAAATATTCCGATTCCGCCCCATAACAATCCGGCCGTAAATATTTCAAGCATGATTTATAAATTTTTGTCCTTGTAAGTTCTGACGTTATATATAAATTTCATCATTTTTTTATAATCTTTCAGCCTGTGCGATTCAACCCCTGAACAAACGTCCACCGCATAGGGCTGCGGTCTTAAATCTAAAGCTGATTGAACATTCTCAGGCGTTAAACCTCCTGACATAAAATAAGGCCGTCTTATATAACTTATTAAACTCCAGTCGAATTTTTCGCCGGGTTTTGGACCTGCCACCAATAAAAGATCAGCAGCCGACCTCATGGCTCTTTCAAGATCTATTAAACGCCCAACGCGTACAGCTCTTATAATTTTGCATTGAGTTTGATTGCGTAAAAGTGTAATATAATTTTCGTTCTCATTTCCGTGAAGTTGTATAAAATCCAGTCCGGCAGTTTTAGCACAATCCGCAACGAGTTCGATCGGTTCATCGACAAATACCCCGACTGTTTGAATACCTCGACGCAATTTAGATTTTAAAAAAGCTGCATGTTCTGGAGCTATAAATTTTTTGCTGCGTGATTCAAAAATAAATCCAACATATTCCGGGCGTGTTTCGTTTATCATTATGATTTCACTTTCACTTTTAAGCCCGCAAATTTTTACTCTGACCGTCATTTTTGAAAAAATCCCTTCTCAAAATTAAAACTTAATAAAATACTGATAAAATATTCAATCTAAATAAAAAAAAAATTCTGAAAGGTTATTATATATGCTAAATTTATTTTTTATAATTCCGTTGACAATTGCGCTTTATGAATCGGCGAGCATCTTTATCCCGATGAAAATTAACACGGGCTTAAAAATTTTAGGAGCAGTAATATTATTAATCTCGTTATCGAAATCATTTTTATATCAGCGAACGGCGACCGGCTTTGAAATAATAGAACTTCCGAAAATCATATTTTTAATATTATCGTTAATATTTAGCTTTTTAATTGTTGCTTTGGGATTTGTGATATTAAAAGATTTAATTTGGCTGGTCTGTAAAATTTTTAAATTTAAATTTAATGCTCATCTGGCTTCAGTATTAATTTTAATAATTTGTTCTGCTCTGAGCATATACGGAATTTACGAGGGCACAAAAGTCCCAAATATAAAAAAATATAATGTAAATATTCCCGGCCTCGATAAAAATTTTAACGGCATGAAAATAATAATGTTAGTCGACTTGCATATAAGCGAATTAAATAATTTTGAATTTGTGCGGAAAATCGTAAATAAAGTAAATGCTGTCGAACCTGATTTAATTTTAATGCCCGGTGATTTTGTTGATGGCAGTGTGAAAGCTCGTTATAACGATGTGAAAGAATTAAAAAATTTACGCGCAAAATTTGGGGTTTACGGTTCAACTGGAAATCACGAATATTATTTTGATTTAGAGGGCTGGTTAAAAGAGTTTGAGAATTTCGGCATAAAAATTTTAAATAATGAGCACGTTCAAATAATTTCAGGCGATTCAAAATTAATTATTGCCGGCACACCTGATCAGCATGACAGCCCGAAAATTGATGAAGCTGTAAAAAATATTCCTGAAAATTCCCCAATAATATTATTAGCTCATCGTCCTGGAGATGCTGAAAATAATTCAAAATATAATATTTCGTTTCAAATTTCGGGACATACGCACGGCGGACAAATTCCTATTTTGTATAACATCGTGAAAAAATTTAATAATGGATTTGTTCGGGGCTGGTATAAAATCAATGATATGCAACTTTACGTCAGTCCCGGTACTTCTGAGTGGGGCGGGTTTCCTTTGAGAATATTTGATCCGTCGGAAATTACATTATTTATTTTGAATGGTGTTTAATAAAATCTTCGTAAGCTAATTTAATGCCGGTCTTTAAATCTGTTTTAGCTTCCCAGCCGAGATTATTAATTTTAGAGACATCCATTAATTTTCTCGGTGTTCCGTTTGGTTTGGAAGTGTCCCATAAAATTCCGCCGTGAAAATTTACGACTTCAGCGACAATATTAGCGAGTTCTTTAATTGTTATATCGTAACCAGCTCCGACATTAACGGTTTCATTTCCTGAATAATTATTCATCAAGAACACGCAAGCTTCTGCCAAATCATCAACAAATAAAAATTCCCGTAAAGGCGAACCATCTCCCCAACAAGTTACGGATTTTAAATTATTAATTTTAGCTTCGTGAAATTTTCTGATTAACGCCGGCAGGACATGACTATTAACGGGGTGATAATTGTCATTTATTCCGTATAAATTGCAGGGCATAACTGAAATATAATCGGTTTTATATTGAGTATTTAAATATTCGCAGTATTTTAGTCCTGAAATTTTTGCGAGCGCGTATGCTTCGTTAGTTTTTTCGAGTTCGCTGGTCAGTAAATAATTTTCTTTAATTGGCTGTTTAGCGTTTCTCGGATAAATGCACGATGAACCTAAAAATTCGAGCTTTTTACAATTATTTTTCCAAGCAGAATTAATAACGTTCATAGCAATTAAAATATTTTCAAACATGAAATCAGCGGGAGCATTTGAATTTGCGATTATTCCGCCGACGTGAGCAGCTGCTAAAAATATATATTCTGGTTTTTCGTCCATAAAAAATTTTTCGACTTGATCTTGACGCGTTAAATTTAATTCGTTATGAGTTCTAGTAATAATATTCTTATAACCCTGTTTTAATAATTCCCGCATTATAGCAGAGCCGACCATTCCGCGATGACCTGCAACATAAATTTTTGAATTTGAATCCAATTTAAAGACCTCTTTTTAACAATTTGAAAATTTGAAATTAATTATATTACGTGAAAATTATTTAATGTTAAAATGTGAATCGCTTGGGAGAGGCTCCGGGTGAGTAACAGGGGCTTATCGTTCAGGGGAAATTCTAGCCCTGTGAGAGCAGGTGAAATAAAATTGCGGAAGAAAAAGAACCGTAAACCTGCCAGGAACAAAAGACAGTGGCGAGATATCCTTGAGGTGGTATATTTCGTTACCACTATCCTTTGTTCAATTATAAGCATAATCCTTCAAGTATTGGATAAGCTTATGTGATCTGGCGAATATTAATTTACTGTTTTTCAAGGCTCCAGCACCTCTCCGCTGTCCTTGTCTGATTGAAATTCTACCATAAAAATAAACAAAGTCGTAAATAAAAATTATTAATTATAATAAGCGCATCAATTAAAGGAGCGAAAATAAAATAAAAAAAATTATGTTTACAACTTTGTATTTAGTTACGGCGTATTTTATATATTTGAAATTACGGGAAGCAAACATAAACCCAAAATATTCAAAAATTTTCATGTCGATTAATATTTTTATAGCGTTAAATTTTTTATCCGCGCTGTTTTTTGGCAAATATTATCCCGGAAGATCAAACGAGATAATTTACGCAACTGCTTTCACTTGTATAATAATTTCGATTTTGGGATTTTTTGCATTTTTGGGCGTAAATATTTTAACCGGCTTTAATAATAAAACTTTCACGACGAATAAAATTTTAATTTCATGCGCATTAACTTTTATTGCGAGCGTTTACTGCATGGCCGAAGCGTATTTTGTTACGCCGAAATTTACGGAGATCAAAACCAATAAAATTAACTCTCAAAAAATTAGGCTCGTTTGCATGTCAGATATACATTTTGGGGGGATATATACTCGCTGGCACTTTGATAGAGTCATGAAAATATTAAACGAGTTAAAGCCGGATATTTTAATTTTACTCGGCGATACGATTGATGGTGATATGACGTTCAGAAATTATGAGCTTAAATTATTGGAGGATGCCGCAAAAAATTCTAAATATGGAGCTTACGCCATCAACGGTAATCATGAATATTATCACATTTACGATCAGGACGTTGAAAATATTATACGTGAAAGAGGTTTTAAATATTTGATCGACGAACGCGATGAAATTAAAACTGAAAATATCGCAGTGATTGGACTCGATGATAAAAAATCAGGCTGGCTCAGACCATATTTAAAAGCTGGTGACGAAAATAAATTTATATTAATTTTAAAACACCGGCCGGGTTTAACTCACGATGCAAATAATAATTTTGACTTGCAATTATCTGGACATACTCACGCCGGACAATTTTGGCCATTGAGATATTTAAAAAATTTGGAGGATCACAGCGCGCAGGGACTTTCACATAAAGCAGGAGGACTCGTTTACGTTTCAAACGGTACAGGCTTCAACGGCCCGGCCATGAGGTTATTTGCTCCGCCTGAAATAAGCGTTATAGATCTGGTGAAAAATTAAAATGTTATATTTGGTCCCGACTCCTATAGGAAATTTGGAAGATATTACGCTGCGAGCTTTAAGAATTTTGCGTGAAGTTGATTTAATAGCCTGCGAGGACACAAGAACATCCGGAATTTTATTGCGCAAATATAATATTAAAACTCAAACGACAGCATTTCATTTATATAACGAGAACGAAAAATTAAATTATTTATTAAATTTGCTGCAGGCCGGGAAAAATATTGCGGTTATTTCGGATGCTGGTACTCCTGGAATTTCTGATCCCGGATGGATTTTATTAAAGCGCGCTCAAGAATTAAATATTAAATGCGATGTTCTGCCCGGAGCTTCTGCGATTTTGCCGGGAATATTATTATCAGGACTGAACGCGAATAAATTTATTTTTTTGGGCTTCCCTCCTGAAAAATCTTCTGAACGAATAAAATTATTAAACGAGATTAAAAATTTAAATATGAGCATATGTTTTTACATTTCACCGCATAAATTATTAAAAAATTTAAATGACTTCCTCGAAGTTTTAGGCGATCGGAACTGCTCATTAATACGCGAAATTTCAAAAATTCATCAAGAAGCAATTAACAATAATATTTCCGGCTTAATAAAAAAATTTCAGAACGAAAATATAAAGGGCGAATTAGTTTTTATAATTGAAGGCTGTAAACAAGATATTAATTTATTAAATGACTCATGGCACGATGAAGCAGAAAAATTATTAAATTCCGGTAAAAGCGTTAAAGATATTTCAAATATAATTCACGAAAAATATAACATGAATAAAAATGCTATAAAATCATATTTAAATCAAATCTTACGAAAGGAATTTAAATTTATGCCATGAACATTAAAAAATTTATCGCGAGTTTTATATTTACATTTTTAATTTTAATTTCGACCTCCGAAAATCTTCACGCGATGGAAACAGATCGGAAGAGCGTCGTGTAGGGAAAGAGTGTAGATCTCGG
>CALCEM010000075.1 GCA_937900285.1 uncultured Fretibacterium sp.
TTCATCGTTCTTGTCGCGCTTTGCAATTCCCAGCCTCGAATTATCAACCATAAAATTTAAATATCTCCTTATGCAGATTTGAAAATATTATAATTTTGAAAACGAAATTTATTATATAATCGACACAATTTATTTAAACGGCTAAAAAATATTAACGTCATCTCTAAAATTTACAGGGGCTGAAAATCTTAATATCATGAATCCAATATCTAGAGCAGGAATAATTTTAAATGCAGCAAGAATCAATAATAAAATTTTTATAAAATTATGTGAAGAGTTTGGAGCTGAAGAATTATTTTTAAACCGAAACATTTTAAGCGAACTTAAATTAACGGATATACAGCAAAAACGAATATTAAAATTGCTTGAAAAAGATTCATGGCCGGAAATTGAAATAAATAAAGCTGAAAAATTTGGAGCAAAATTTATAACTTTTTATGATTTAGATTACCCGAATAAATTAAAAAATATTAAAAATCCCCCGATCGGACTTTACATAAAAGGCAATGCCGATTTAAATTTAAATTCCGTTGCTGTTGTCGGTACTCGTAAATGCAGCATATACGGTCAAAATACAGCGTTTGAAATTGCTAAAGAGCTGGCCAAAACAGGAATTAATATTATAAGTGGCGGAGCTTTAGGAATTGATGCAGCAGCTCACAGGGGATGTTTAAGTGTTGATGGTGTTACCGTTGCTGTTTTTGGGACTGCTATCGACAAAATTTATCCGGCAGAACATAAAGATTTATTTAACAGAATAATTGAACGAGGCTCAATAATTTCAGAATATCCCATTTCAATAGGCGGAGAAGGCTGGCATTTTCCGGAGCGTAATAGGCTTATAGTCGGCTTGTCTGAAAATGTTGTGATCGTAGAATCTCCGGAGGACGGCGGAGCAATGTATAACGCTAAACACGCAAAAGATTCAGGCCGTAAATTATGGAGCGTTCCGGGACGAGTTAGCGATGAATTAAGCAAGGGAACAAATTTTTTAATAAGTGATGGCGCAAAAATTTTAAATGATATCGACGCTTTTATAAAAGAAATTTCCGGCCAAAGCCCCCAGCTTGAAATAAATTTTAACAGCGAAGAAATTACGCCTGATTTAGATGACGATGAAAAAATTATTTATGCTTTTATTCAACGCAATGGAAATATTACGCTTGATGAAATTGTGAGCAGAACCGGTTTAAATATAATTACGGTTCAAACAGCTTTGATAAATTTGCAGTCACTCAATTTAATAAATTCATCTGGAGGCGGAAGATTTTCGGCAGAAGCGTAAAAAAATGTTATAATTGCAGATAAATTTTTATGAAAGGAGCTTGACAAAAAGTGAATAAAATTGTTATACTGGCTCACGGCTCACGGCTCACGGCTCACGGCTCACGGCCGAATTATGTCCTGATGTAAGTTTATTATTTTACTGTTTTGTATTAAATAAAAATTTGCGCTCTGGTCTTAATTTTTCTGGACGCATTTTTTTTGTGCCTTTTACGCTTAATGGGGTGGCAGCATGTTAAAACCCGTTAAGAAATTTTTAAAGAAAATACCCGGCGTAATGGCGTTAAAATATTTGCGTGATGATTATATTTATAGAAAACACATGAATTGCAATTACGATCAAATAGAAAGTTTCACCGATAAAGTTTATTTTAAAATGTTTAACCGCCATGTTAATTGGGACGATCCAAAAAGCTATAACGAAAAAATACAGGTCTCAAAAATTTATAATCCAACCGAATTAAAAACCCGTCTGGCCGATAAATATCTCGTTCGCGAATGGGTTAAAAATAAAATTGGCGAAAGATATTTAATTCCGTTGTATGGCGTTTATGATTCGTTCGATGAAATTGATTTTAAAAATTTGCCGGATCAATTTGTAATAAAATGTAATCATGATTCGGGAAGCGTAATATTATGTCCAGATAAAAATAAATTTAATATTAATTCTGCACGTAAAAAAATTAATCATGCATTAAAAAATAATTTTGCGTGGTTATGGTTTGAGATGCATTATAAAAACATCCCGCCTAAAATCATAATTGAGAAATATATGGGCGATAACATAAACGATTATAAATTTTTATGCTTTGATGGGAAGCCCTACAGTTGCAGAATTGATATTGACAGGTTTAACAAAAATCACTCAAGAAGTGTTTATAATATGGACTGGAAATTATTACCGTGGATGAAAGGAAATTATAAAACTTCAGAATGTCCTAAACCTGAGAATTTTGATGAGTTAAAAAATCTTGTCGTTGAATTATGTAAAGACATCGATCAAATTCGCGTCGATGTGTATGTGATAGACAAAAAAATTTATTTTGGTGAAATGACGTTCACTAATGGTTCAGGTTTAGAGGAATTTTATCCCGACGAATGGGATTTTAAGATCGGCGAGCTTTGGAAATTTGATAACACCATCAGGCAAAAAGTCCGCGAAAAAAATTTAAAGCCGTAACAGTATAAAAATTGTGATTTATAATTAACCGGTTGATTAAAATAAAATTATTTTTGGGACGGAGTGTAAATATATTTGAGCAATAATCAATTTAAATTATTTTTCACAAGAAGGTTTATGCCGTTATTCTTGACACAGTTTCTCGGAGCTTTCAACGATAATTTTTTTAAAAGTTCGCTCATGATGTTAATAACATATAAACTCGGTGAAGCATCCGGGATCGATTCGAGAATTTTGGTGAACGTAGCAGCCGGAATTTTTATTTTACCGTTTTTCGTATTTGCAGCACCTGCCAGCGATTTAGCCGATAAATTAGATCGCTCAAGTTTAATGCGTTACGTGAAATTTGCTGAAATAATCGTAATGTCTGGAGCAGCACTCGGATATTATTTGAACGATTTAATATTATTGATGGTCGTATTATTTTTGATGGGAGCGCAGTCAGCATTTTTCAGCCCAGCAAAATACAGCATACTCCCTCAGCATTTGAACGAAGATGAATTAATTGCCGGAAATGGTTTAATACAAATGGGCACGTATTTAGCAATTTTATCCGGGACAATTTCAGGAGGATTATTAATTTTAAAGCCGAACGGAATTTTAATGGTCGGAACTATAGCCATTTTAATAGCGTTTTCAGGCTGGGTAACAAGTTTATTTATTCCGCCTACAAAACCAATTGATGTAAATAGAAAAGTTTCACCGAGATTAATTAAACGTACGCTCGAAATGTTTGAGGAAGTTACGCCGATGAAAAACGTATTTTATTCGATGCTGGCTATTTCGTGGTTCTGGTTAGTTGGTGCTACATTTTTGGCGCAATTCCCAACCTATGCAAAAACAATTTTAGGAGCAAATGAAAACGTTGCAACGAGTTTTTTAGGAATATTTTCGCTCGGTATAGGATTAGGCTCAATGGCGTGCAATTCAATTTTAAAAGGAGAAATTACAACAAAATATGTGCCGGCTTCAGCTTACGGAATTGCCATAGCGAGTATATTTTTATGGTACGTTAGCGATCGGCCTCCAGTTGAAAATAATAATATTGCGATTGGAATTTATGAATTTTTTTCAAACCCTGCAAATATTATGATCCCGTTATGTTTATTTGTAATAGCATTTTGCGGAGGCTTATATATAGTTCCGTTATATGCCGTCATGCAAAATAAATCACCTGAAAGCAAATTAGCCGGAGTAATAGCATGTTCAAATATAAGCGATTCGATTTTTATGGCGGTCGCAGCAGTTGGAGCGAGCGTTTTAATAGCATTCGGGGTGAGCATACCGCAAATATTTTTTATTATGGGTCCGACTACGTTTATCGTAGGTTTAGCGATCAGAATAATTACAGCATAACCATAAAAATAAAAATAATATTGTCTCCTGTAAAATTTAAACGGGAGGCATTTTTGTTATATTAAATATGTTAAATTCGTTTAAAATTGCGGTTTCATTTTTGACAGTAATTCCGTTAAAAAATTATCCTGACTGGAATAATAATAATTTAAAATATTTTTGCGCAGTAATTCCGTTTATAGGCTTAATAATTGGCGGTTGCTGGTTAATAATTTTATTTGCTCTGAAATTTATAAACGTCTCCGAAATTTTAAAGGGCTGTTTAATGACTCTGTTCAGTTTAATTTTAACCGGCGGTCTGCATATTGATGGCTTAATTGATTCGTGTGATGCGATATTCTCGCGTAAAGATATAAACGAGAGATTAAAAATTTTAAGTGATGTTCATGCCGGATCGTTTGGAGTATGTGGCTGCGCGATGATTTTAATTTTAAAGAGTGCATTATTTTCAGAAATAAAATTTAATCCTGAAATATTTTTAATTCCGTTTAATTCACGTCTTGGAATGGCAGTATTATTAAATTATTTGCCGTTTGCTAAATCGAATGGGCTGGCTAAAATTTTAGGCTCTGCTCGTGACAAATCGCATTTAAAATATTTTGCAGCGTATATAATTTTGGCTGGTGTTTTAAATATTAAGCTGTTAATTTTAAATTTAATCGTGTATATGATTTGGAGAAGATGCTGTATGAAAAATTTTAACGGAATAACGGGCGATTTATTAGGGGCATATGTTGAAATTTCGGAAGTAATATTTTTATTTGTGTTATGCATTTAATAATGGGCGGGCGCTATATGGGAAAATTAAATTACGCTAAAAGTTTATACGGTGAATTTAAATCAATATGCGATCTCGAACGTGAAAATTTACGTGAAGCAGAATTAATTTTAAATTTGCATTTTGGCGTAAAAAATTTACTTGAAAAAAATATGGATATAAACGTAACAGAATTTTTTATGAAATATAATTTTAAAAACAGCGTTTTAATTGGTGATGAAATAAATTCCGGCGTAATACCTTTAAAATATTTTGATCGAAAGTGGCGCGAAGAAACTGGAAAATTATATTATGAGCTTGCTAAAAATGCCGATATAGTCGATCGTGTTTGGTCAGGTTTAGCATTGAGATTAAAAGGATAAAATTAATTTATGAATACGAAATATATATTTTTTGATGTAGACGGCACGTTAATAAGTCATGTAGGTAAAAGCCATATACCGCCCGAAACTTTGGAGGCTGTAAAACTATTAAAATTAAATGGCCATGTTCCAATTATAGCGACAGGACGCTCGTATTTTTTGGCTAGGAAAGCAGCGGAAGAATTTGGGATAAAAAATTTAATTTGTTCGGACGGAGCAGAAATAATTTTCAATGGCGAAGTAATAATAAAAAAATATATTCCAGGTGAAATATTAAATAAATTTTATGAACTAGCGAAAAAATTCCCGAAAATTACGGCCATGACTGACGGAAAATATTTATATACAAATGGAGTTTTTGATAACGCCGAAGAATATTTTAACGCTCAAGCCGGATATAATTGCTTTAAAAAATTTGAACAAGCCGACAAAAAAAATATTTTAGTATGTTATTTATTTGTTAAGCCTGAATTATTTAACGAGTCTCATGGAATTTTTTACGATCCTCCTAAAAATATAAAATTGGATTTTGCAAAAGATTTTGCGGAGATCAGAAATTTAAATACATCGAAATGGCTCGGAATTTGCGAATTAATAAAAATTTTTAATGCCGATCCGAATAATATAATAACTTTTGGAGATGGCTTTAATGATATTGAAATGTTAAAAAATTCAAAAATTGGCGTTGCTGTCGAAAAATCTCCGGAGAGCGTTAAACAAGTTGCAAATTATGTTACGAGCGATATAGATTCGGGTGGGATTTTGGAGGCTTGCAAAAAATTTAAATTGGTGTGATAAAATTCCATGAATTTATAAAAAATACGTAGAAAGGAGGTTGAAATTTTTGAAGTTCGCATATAATAAAATTGAAGAGAAGAGAAGAGAAGAGAAGAGAAGAGAAACTATCATTATGCCACTCTATAGGTAAAAAAGCACCCCCTTTTAAATTTATAGATTGCTTTGAAATTTTGCGCCCTCCTTAAAGGATTAAAGAAAATATTAAAAAGATCAGTGTCCAGATTAATTTAAGTGTTGATTATTGATAATTTTTTTAATTCTCGTGGAGGTAAAGGATGTTTAATTTAAAAAAAATTTCCGCGTTATTAATATTTTCTTTCGCGTTAATAATTTTATCTGCTTCGAGTTCTTTCGCGTTGTATTCCGGCGGAGATGGTACGGAGACCGACCCGTATTTGATTAGCACGTCTGCGGATATGGAAGCCCTTCGAGTTAATACTAATGCAGGAGAATATGAAACAGGTTTATATTATGAACTTAAGAACGATATAAATTTAACAGGTGAAACGGATTGGATCGCCATCGGTTCAAATTCTTATCCGTTTACAGGACATTTTGACGGCAAAAATTATAAAATCGCTCTCAACATTGACGGCACAAACAATAATGATGATAAAAATATTTTTTCACTCTTCGGAGTAATCAGCTCTGACGGAGAATACGCAATAAAAAGCCTTGATGTTGAAGGCAAATTATTTTGCAGCGAAGCAGATAATAATAATATTTCAGCTGGCGGAATAGCATATTACTTAATATCCGGCGTTATTACAGATTGCAGTTTCAGCGGAGAAATTTCTGGACAAAACGGAATTTACGGCGGAATTGTTTCTAAAATGTCGGGCGGAACTGTATCAAATTGCACGGTCGAAGCTGATATATTTAGCAACACCGGATATTTAGGCGGAATTGTCGGGAGTGCTGATGCTGGCATAATAAAAAATTGTGAAATATTGCAGGATTCTTTATTATCTGGAGATGTTGACGACTCCGGAGCCGGGAAAATTGTCAGCGTAATTGGTGGCATCGCCGGATTTTCCGAAAATTCTGAGGTGACATTAACCGTAAGAGATTGTATTTTCAACGGGCAAATTATTGGAAGTTCCGCCGGAGGAATTGTCGGGAATATGTTGCGTTGTATTGTTGAATATAACACTGTTGGAAATTCTGCGGATATAAGTGCCGGAATAACTGCCGGAGGAATAGGAGCTAAAACGGGCGGAGAATTTAATAATAATTTCGTTGACAAGGACGCTCTAATAAAAGTAATTAATCTTGATATTTCAAACGTCAGCACTGATGCAGGAGGAATCATCGGCGAATTTTTAGGAGGTTCAGTTAAAAATAATACGTCACACGCTCAAATTTCAGGAGCAAATGATACTATAATCGGCGGCATAATCGGAAAAATTCCGGCTTCAACATATGACTCTGCAACTTTAAGCGGTAATGTATACACTGGAGCTGTACACGGAATAGGTTACAACGAAAATAATAAAACTTATAACGATACTGGGTGCTCTGTTTTTGCGATTATCACAAATTCAAAACTCCCATCCGGTTGGGTGATCCCTGCAACATACTATTACTGTAAATTTGAGACTAATAGCAGTGCTAATATTATTTGGAGCGTTGTGAGCGATGATATTTTGAGCGATGATATTTTGTCCAATGATGCAACAATTTCAAATGATGCAAGCCTCGATGTAAAACAGTCAGATGACAATACTGTGCCAGTAACAGAAAATAAAAATTCTCAGATTTACGAAAATACTTTACCTGATGGACTTTCGCTTGATGTTAACACGGGAATTTTGTCAGGATTTCCAACTAAAACAGGCGAATATCATTTTAAAATTTTAGCTTCGTATGGTTCTGCATTGGTTTCAAAAGATTTTACATTAACCATATATTATTATTCCCGCGGAGATGAGACTTCCAGTCGCGGCGTAGCTATAGAAGTTGTTCCCACGTCCTTAGAAATTCAAACAGCGAGCCTGGCAAATGCAATAGTGGGGCAAGAATATTCCGCGCAACTTAAATCAAATCTTGATGATTACAGTAATATTTCAGTGAAATGGGAAAAAATATCAGGCGATCTCCCGGAAAAGTTAAGCCTTGACGAAAGCACTGGAATAATTAGCGGTCTTCCCATCACGCTCGGCACTTCAGATTTTACGATCAGGGCATCGAGTACCGGATATGATTCAGTTACAAAAGATTTCAGGATCAACGTTGTAACATCTACTCCGTCCGGTGGTAGTGAGAAAAATTTTTCGGTTGATTTAGGTGTTGTAAGTGTCAGTGGCAGCTGTAATTTTGGTTTCAGCTCGTTATTTATTTTAGGATTATTCGCATTACTTAGGAAAAAGTAAAATTTTGAAGTTGCGTTAAAAAAATAAACTCTCTGGAAAAATTTAAAAGTCCGGGGAGTTTTTTCATTTGCAAAAAATCACTGCCTCCGCAGTACCGTGTCTCGAAAGTTCTGACCCGTTCCAATTAAGACCTTTCAGTCTGTGCAATATGCAAATAGAAGCGAGTGTTGGCTCAGAACATCTTCAAAATCACTAATACCGCAGGGGCATTGCTTGGAATTATATCAGAATTTTTTTATTTAAACGTTATAATTTTTAAAATTTAATTTTTTTGTTTATGAAGGTGATTCAAAATTTTTGCACGAAAAATAAAATTTATAATCGCAATATTAATTTTTTCCTGTTCAAG
>CALCEM010000076.1 GCA_937900285.1 uncultured Fretibacterium sp.
ACATTAAAAAATTTTTTGGGGATTATATTAAATTAAATAATTTTGTGATAGAATTCAGGATGTTATGAAGGAGTAAGTTACATCCTGATAATAAATTAAGAGGTCTATTTGTCGGAATTTAGCTCATAAACCAGTCAATTAAAACTTTAATTAGTTTTACGAGACAGTACAGTGTGCAAAGAATTTCCTTAATGTCAGTAAGGATTTTCCGCCACTGTAATTTTTTATTTTTCATTCCGGCAGGTTTGCGATTTTTGTTACGCATTTTCTGATTCACCTGCGATTCACAGGACGGGATTCCTCACTCGCATAAGCTCCTGTTACTTACCGAAGCTCCTTCGAAGCGGGACAATTATAACATTAAAAAATTTTTTGGGGATTATATTAAATTAAATAATTTTGTGATAGAATTTAAATTAAACAAGGACAGCGGAGAGGTGCCGGAGCCTTGAAAGTAGTTTTATATTTTACTGGTGATTTTATTCTGTAAGCAGATCCTTAATCATAAGGATAATACCTAAGAAATAGTAAAGGGCAGTGGCAAGATCTCTAATCCCTGCAAGGATGTCTCGCCACTGTATTTTTTTGTTACGAGCAGGCTTTTTTGACTTTTTGGCCAATGTATTCACCTGTCTTTCACAGGGCTAAAATCCTCCCTGAACGATAAGCCCCTGTAACTCACCCGGAGCCTCTCCCAAGCAGAACGCATTATAACATTAAAAACTTCAAGACTATGAATTAAAATAATATTAAAATATTTTGTGTGAAAAATTTTAAATCGGGAGTGTAAAAAGTTATGGAACAGGAAAAACGCGAACTCGTAATAATCGGAGCAGGCCCGGCAGGTTTAAGCGCGGCAATTTATGGCAAACGTGCAGGACTTGATGTTTTAGTACTGGAAAAAGGTGCAGCAGGCGGACAAATTAATTTAACGGATTCAATCGAAAATTATCCGGGAATTTTAAGCGCGACAGGTTTTGAATTAGCGGAATTGTTTAAGAAGCACGCCGAAAAATTTAATCCGGAAATCCGCAGAATAAGCAAATGTAAAATTGAAATTCGAGATGGCAAAAAATTTATACTCACCAAAAAAGGCAAAACAGAAATTGAGATCGAAGCCACAGCAATAATTATCGCAACGGGTGCGCATTATAAGAGATTAGGCTGTGAAGGTGAAGCTGAACATATTGGGCAGGGCGTGAGCTTTTGTGCTGTGTGCGATGGAGCTTTTTATAAAGGTCTCGAAATCGCCGTAATCGGTGGCGGAAATACTGCAGTTGAAGAGGCGGACTATTTGACAAATTTTGCGGCAAAAGTTTACTTAATTCATCGCCGTGATGAGTTCAGAGCTGTAAAAATTGCGGTCGATCGCGCTTTGGCAAATCCGAAAATTGTGCCCGTTTATAATTCTGTCGTAACAAAAATTGAAGGTGCTGAAGGTGTCGAAAAAATAATTATTAAGAACGTGAAAACTAATGAATTAAGCGAGTTAAAAATTTCCGGAGTGTTTATGTTTGTTGGTCAAGAACCTGACGACGAATGTATACGCGGACTCGTTGAAGCTGAAGCAGGCGGCTGGGTAAAAACTGATGAGAAAATGCAGACTTCAATAAAAGGAATTTACGCGGCCGGTGATATTCGCTCTAAATTTTTGCGCCAAGTTATAACAGCAACTTCGGACGGAGCTATTGCGGCGATGGCAGCTTCTGAATATATACGCGAGACGAAATAAATTTAAATATAAAAAAATCCTGCTCCAGATAAAAATTTAAAATTTAAAATTTAAATAAGAATTCTGGAACGGGATTAAAAATTTTATTATTATTTACTTATTCGACGTAAAAAACTCTTCCGGGCTTGCGTTCGTGAGCTTTGGTCTCTTCAGCGATATAACCAAGTGCGCAATGTCCAATGCCTTCATAATCTCCGGTGATGCCTAAAGATTTTAAAAAATTTTTGTATTCGTCCATCTCAAATTCTTCGCGTGCCCTGTTAATCCAACAGCTTCCGATTCCTAATGAATTAGCTGCGAGCATTAAATTGGCCATAACGAGCGAGCCGTCATAAATTTTATTTGGGAATTGTTTATCAGCCAGCACAATTAAAATTACTGGAGCACCATAAAACGGATCAAAATCTTCCTGCCAGCCTCCTATTTTGCAGTTAATTTTTGAAATTTTGTCGCGAAGTTCTTTATTTGTAACTGCAATTATAATTGTTGACTGACGATTTTTGCCACTTGCCGCCCATAATCCTGCGTTAATAATTTCGTCAATTATATTTTTGGGAAGCATTTCGCTTTTAAAATTTCTCGTGCTTCTGCGTGAAATAATATTTTCAATTACTGGATTCAAAATAAATATTCCTCCTGAAAAAATTTTAATAAATATTTATATTTTACCAGTAACAGCCATTCTCAAATCTTTGTTTATTTGCTGGTGTTTCAGATTCATCAGGTCTCACCCAATAGCCATTATTAAAATATTTTGAGAAAAATTCATAATATTCCGGATCATTTTCCCAGCGTTTACCGATTATGCCAAATAATAATTGTGTCGCTCCGCCTAAATGTATCACAATTTTCCCGGCCTGTTTTAATTTCGCAGCCAATGGAAACCCGTAAGCACCGCAGCCGATTATTGCGACATCAAAATTTTTTTTCATGGCCTCATCAAACATATAATTTAATGCTTCAAACCATGTTTTAAACCTTTCGTCACGAGTTCCGCCTATAGTTTGCACGGCAGGTTGCATTATTAATTCAAAATCCGGCAAAATATTTTCACCGTTAAATAATTTTTCGCGTTTTTTATATTGTTCTGGAATAGTTTTATAAAACGGGTGAATTACTAAAACTTTTTTACCTTCGAGTTTTGCGCTCCACGGATCTTTTGATGAGAACGGCTCAAGCGCACTCAAATGACAATAATCCGGATCATTTCCAAAAGTTTTTAAAATATATTCTTCCAATGGATTAAACCAAACTCCCATTAAATTAACTTGTTTTGTAGATTTTTTCATCAAGTCAGCAAATTTTATTAATTCGTTTTTATCTTCCGGGAAAAATCCTGCAATATCCCTACACAAATGCATCAGCGCAGAACTATAAGGACAGCAAAAACCTTTATTATTATTTTTCACTTTCGTAAAAGCACTTAACTCACAAGAGCCATAACGCGCGGCCATAAACGGATTGCCCTTTAAAATTGCATCGCCAATAATTTTATTTGCTTCGTCCTTATTATAAATTTTTTTGCCGTTATAAATTTCCGGTGGGAGTTTGTGACGTTTATAAATATCTTTGTTGCGTTTAAATTCTTTTGCGTAAGCTCTAGCCTTGTTAATTCCATCACTGTCAAATACTCCAGCTGCATACATGCAGGCCAAATCAAATTCCCAGCTGTTAAAAAATCTTCTGACCCTTGCGATTATTCCGAACATCACACGATCTCCCGAATAATCTCATGATCAGAAAAAATATTTTTAATTAGTGCATAATCATCCCGATAACCGATAACCGATAACCGATAACCGATAACCGATTTTACAGACTTAATCATCGTTGTCAAGCCCCTTTTTTTTGTGATTTTTGTAAAAATTCGTGAGCGGAGCCGACTTTCGGACTTGAACCGAAGACCCCATCCTTACCATGGATGTGCTCTACCTGCTGAGCTAAGTCGGCATAAAATTTAAAATGGTGGTGGAACATGGATTTGAACCATGGTAGGCTCCCGCCGACAGATTTACAGTCTGTTGCCATTGACCACTCGGCCATTCCACCGAAAATATAAAAACTTTCAATCTTCAAAACTTTAAAATGCTTTCACACCGGAGCCGGCGAGGGGACTCGAACCTCCGACCTGCTGATTACAAGTCAGCTGCTCTACCAACTGAGCTACACCGGCATTCAGCACGCTAGAGATTTTACATTTAAATTTTTTTATGTCAAGTTTTATTTTTATTTATTTCATTTGCAGGAATCCGGAAATTAATTTTACAGCGTATGCAAACATGTCATTTTTATGATTTAACGAGCCGTCGGAATACAAATTTAATATATTTTTTGTGCTTAAAATCGAAATTTCCAGCAATATTTTTATATTTTCCTGGTCAAAATTCTTCGAAACATAAAAATTTATAAGATCAGGAGCTAAACCCCATATATTTAGCCATTTCCATGTAAATTTAAAATCAACTAGATTAACCGGAATATTTTTATTTTTTAATAATTCCATGCTGTAATATAAATTCGCAAGTAATAAATTATCTGGATGACCCGGAATTAAATTTTTTATAATTTTTTTCGTCCATTCAATGGCTATATATAATTTTTTGGGAGTAACACGGAAAATTAAAAAGTCATCTAAAATTTCGGCCTCTTCTAAAAAATAATTCCCAGATTTCTGCGACTTTTCCAAATTAAAATTACCTAAAGTTAATGGCTCTGTCGCTCCGAATAATTTTTTATTTGAAGTGCTTAACGGTTCTATAATCCCGTAATCTTTTAAAAATAATGAAACTCTTAAATTATTTTCTCCGGAAATTTTACGCGTCAATACTATTCCGGGAGATTTAATAATATTTCTATTTTCATCAGGCATAACCCAAATTTTTTAACGCATTAATATTTTTTCGCCAATTCGGGTATATTTTTACCCATAAATCTAAATATATTTTAAATCCCGTTAAATCTTCAAGAGAATTTCTTGCGGACATTCCAATTTTTTTTATCATGCTTCCATTATTGCCGATTAAAATTTTTTTCTGCCCTTCAGTTTCAACTGTTAAGACTGCTCGAATATATAAATTTTTTCGTTCCGGATATTCGTCGGGGCTTTTATATTCTTCGATGTTTACGGCTGTACAGTGCGGAACTTCATCACGCAAAAATAATAAAATCTTTTCACGTATAATTTCTTCGGCCATAAATTTTTCAGTTGAATCAATTAATATTTCCGGATCGTATAAAAATCCCTGTTCAGGCATATAACTTTTTGCAAGTTCGATTAATTTATCGATATTTTTATTAAATTTTGCGCTCACCGAAATTTTATTATTAAATTTATAAATGCTCTCATATAATTTAAAAACTTTTTCTGAATCAAAATTAAATTTATCCGATTTATTTGCAACGAGTACAACAGGGATATTTTTTATATTTATATTTATGTCATTTAAAATTTCTGCTGCTTCGTTATCGTCTTCGTTTAAATTTTTAGCTCCGGAATCAACGATCCAAAATATTAAATCGCAATCTTCCAGAGCATTTTTTACAGCATCATTTAAATATCTGCTTAACTTGTCATTATTATTTTTTACTTTAAATAATCCTGGTGTATCAATAAATATTATTTGTAAATTTTTGCTTTCGTCCGTATAAATGCATCTTACTGCGTTTCTAGTTGTCTGAGCTTTTGGTGAAACTATTTGTGCGCGGGATTTCAATAACGCATTTATTAAACTGGATTTACCGGCATTAGGTCTCCCGATTAAAGCAACTGTACCGCAAAAAAATTTAAATTTATCGTTCATTCCTCAAGTTCAAGCTCAAACGAGTGCGGCAATAATTCTTTTATTTCGTAAATTTTAGCTCCTTCAGGTGAAGCCATGACCACCAAAATATTTTTATTGAACTCTACAAGAGTCTGGCGACACATTCCGCACGGAGGACATTTAATTTTTAAATAATCGTTTTTATTTTCGCTCGAACCTGCCACCGCAATAGCTAAAGGGTTGCGCATACCTTTTGAAACCATTTGAACAATACCGGAACGTTCAGCGCAAATCGTAGCACCATACGAAGAATTTTCGACGTTACAGGATAAAATAATTTCGTCATTCTCAAAAAGCAATGCGGCTCCAACATGAAATTTTGAATATGGAGCATACGCCAAATTTGCAGCCTCACGCGCTTTCAATAATAAATCATCCGGTGAAACTTTTTCAGAAGGCCACTTTATTCCTGACATCTTAACATTCTCACGTCCTTTTATATTTTAAGCGTTTACCAGTTCTTTAGTATTATATTTCTTTTCAACATGTATAAAATGATGTTTGCCGTCCTTATAATATCCTATACAACCGTCATGACTGTCCAGCCACTCTTTCGAAAATTCCGGAATATCCGAACACTCAACGAGTTAATTATATAACGCTTAAATTATTTTTCACGCGCACATATACTCAAATTTTATTTTTATTTTGCGGCCATTGCAGCCCCGATTAATCCAGCTTTATAACCCAATGTGCAAGCGACAATTTTAGTCTTGTTATTTTTATTTTCTCCGCCGTAAATTTCTTTGTTTACCATTTCGCGTAAAGGCTTTAATAATTTTTCTCCCTGTTTCGCAATTCCTCCGCCTATGCTTATTATTTCGGGGTGCAGACCGTTTATAAAATTTACAAGTCCGCAAGCTAAATAATTTATATATTCGTCAATTAATTTTTTTGCTACCGGATCGCCCTGATCTAATGCGTCAAATGCTGTTTTACCAGTAATATTTTTTTCGCGGTCTGCAATTTTTGTTAATATGCTTTCAGGATTTAAATTTATTGCTTCGCGAGTCATGTTAATTAATCCTGTTGCGCTGGAATAAGCCTCAAAACATCCGCGCCGGCCACAAGTGCATAATTTTCCGTCACAATTTATAACCATGTGTCCAAATTCGCAGCCGGGCCAAATTTTTCCGTTTATTACGAAGCCAGTCCCGACACCGGTCCCAAGCGTCACGATCATCGCACTCGAAGCACCGCGCGCACTCCCGGAAATCACTTCACCTAATGCAGCGGCATCAGCATCATTTTCAAGATGGACATTTAAATTTAATTCTTTGCTCATCAATTCGGCAATATGAAAATTTCTCCAGCCTAAATTATTGTTATAAATTACAATGCCGTTTTTATTATCAATATCTCCGGGCGATCCTACTCCAACGGCTTTTATATCACTTAATTTTAAATTTGCGCATTCGACAGCATTTTTAACTGAGCTTAAAATGTCCTGTAAAACTATTTCTTGAGGCCGATCCGCACCTGTAGGAATATCGTATTCTGAAATTACTTCACCCGATTCACTAACGACACCAGATTTAATATTAGTTCCGCCAATGTCTACGCCGATATAATACATTTTTAAATTTCGTTGCTACTGAAAAAAATTTAATGTTGCGTTTTTATGCTTTTCATCAGCAGCAGTTTTCTCCTTTCACAGTTTTAATTTTTGTGTCACGCATGAAAATTTCTCCTGAAATACTACACTATATTTATTTATTTGGTAATTAAATAATATAATTTCTCGTGAAAAAATCTGAATTTATAAAACTGTATAATTTATTGCATTTTTAAATTTTGTGATATAATTCACGCTGTTTTTACGGAGAATTGGCCGAGCGGTCGATGGCGGTTGACTTGAAATCAATTGAGGTGCAAGCCTCCGGGGGTTCGAATCCTCCATTCTCCGCCACAAATTATAAACCTTCATAAGCCTTTAAAATTTTTTTAGATACGTTTTCAATTGAATTATTTTCTGTCATGATGTTTTTTAATTCGATGCCCCTATTTAAAAATTTTTCGTGTTCGTTTAAAAATTCGTCGCGAATGTTTAATATTAACTTCCTTAAAACTTCGACGTGGGAATTTATATCATTTTCATATTTGTAAGTGTAAACTAAATTTTTGTTTGGCAAATCTTTTATAGTTCCTACATCGTCATTTGTTATAACAGTTTTACCGTACGAGAACGCTAAATGCGCAGCTCCGGAATTTAACATCGAAACAGGATTATAAGGTAACAGAACAATATCAGAAATTTTCATTAACGAAGGTATTTCATTGTTATCGATGAATCTGAAATCAGCTGTTATATTTTTATTATCAGGATCAATTAACGATGTTAAATAATTTTTACGTTCTTGATTGCTGTCTCCGCAAATTAAAAAATGTATTCGCGAAATATTTTTAATAGAGTTTGCGACTTTAATTACTACATCAGGATTTTTATAAGCATCTAACGAACCTATGAACAATAACACGAACTCCCCAGATTTTTTAATGTATCTAGAATATTTTATTGTGTCAGAATATGCGCCTATATAATTAGGATGCGGAACGTAAAAAATTTTATTTCTGTCAACTTTGGGGACGATGTCTTCAATAAATTTATAACTGTCACTACAATGAATTATTATTCTGTCAGAAATTTCGAGCATATATTTAAATATGTCATAAAAATAATTTGTGCGCCATTCCGGATTATGAGCAGTTTTATTGTGAAAGGTAATTACAATTTTTTTGCCGGTTAATTTTATGAGCTTAAAAAAAATTTTTTGCTTTAAATACTGAAACGAACTTTTAGCAGGCAGAAACCAATTAAAATGAAATATATCAGATTTTATAAAATTTCTTGTTTTATGTTTATCGGTAATTAAATTATATCCCGCTAATTTTATGGCTTTTTGCATTATAGAAATATATTTATTTCTGGATGATATAGGGCGAAAATACACATATTTCCCGTTGCCACCTGTTTTATTATTATCTTTCTCGTAAATTTCCAAGATTTTCGACCACCTTTTAAATTATTTTATAAAAAAAATTCCTCCCGATAAAAATTAACCGAGAGGAATAAAAATTATTTCACAAATTATTTCAATTCAGAGAAGTATTTAATTGTTCTTACCATTTGGCTGGTGTAAGAACTTTCATTGTCATACCATGATACAACCTGAACCAAAGTATTACCGTCAGGCATGGCGAGTACTTTTGTTTGTGTTGCGTCAAAAATTGATCCTGCTGTGCTGTCGATAATATCAGACGAAACGATCTGATCTTCGTTGTATTCAAATGATTCTGTTTCTTCTTTTTTCATTTGAGCGTTAACATCATCTTTTGTTACATTTCCTTTTACTACTGCGTCAAGAATTGTTGTTGATCCTGTAGGTGTTGGAACGCGCTGGGCAGCACCGTTTAATTTTCCGTCAAGTTCAGGGATAACAAGTCCGATGGCCTTAGCAGCTCCGGAAGATGCGGGGACAATATTTTCAGCTCCAGCTCTCGAGCGTCTTAAATCACCTTTACGATGAGGACCATCAAGGATCATTTGATCGCCGGTGTAAGCGTGAACAGTCGTCATAAATCCTGAAACGATTGGCGCGAGATCGTTAAGAGCTTTTGCCATAGGTGCGAGGCAGTTTGTTGTGCAAGAAGCAGCGGAAATAATTGTGTCTGACGGTTTTAAAGTATTGTGATTTACGTTAAATACGATCGTCGGGAGATCATTTCCGGCAGGTGCAGAAATTACAACTTTACGGGCACCGGCTTTAATATGAGCTTCGGCCTTAGCTTTCGAAGTATAAAAACCTGTGCACTCAAGAACTACATCAACTTTTAACTCGCCCCAAGGCAAATTTGCTGCGTCTTTTTCTTCGTAAATTTTGATTGTTTTGCCGTTAATTGTAATTGTTCTGGCTTCGTCATCTGCTGAAACTGTTCCCTTATAGCGTCCGTGAGTCGTGTCATATTTTAAAAGGTGGGCTAACATTTTCGGGCTTGTTAAATCGTTAATAGCTACCACTTCATAACCTTCAGCGTCAAACATTTGGCGGAATGCTAATCTTCCAATACGTCCAAAACCATTAATCGCAACGCGTACAGCCATAATAAAAAATTCCTCCTGTTAAATAAAAAATCGTGACTGCGTTAAATTATACAACATGTGAAAAAATTTTAATCCAGCTATAATATAAAAAATTTTTGTATAAATTTTTATGAGGTGAATTCCAATGAATTACGAAAACACTGTAACAGTTTCGGGAGTTTTACATTTTACGAGCCGTAAAAAAAATTCGGAGTATTTCCCTTTCTCAGTTAAGCACGAAAATTTATGGACTGACGGAACTACCCGCAAAGATTTTCTTGATGTTAGAGCTTTTAACCCGGAACTTCAGGAGAAATTAAATAACATGGCCGAAAATGATAATATTCAAGTTAAAGGCGTTTTAAAATCGGCGAAGGGGAGCGGAGATTTATATCTTTCAGCGGATGAAATTAATAAGTCTGAAAATAATGCGCTTGAAAATAACGTAAAACTTTCAGGATTTGTACACGTCATAAAAGCTCAAAACGAAGGCGAAACAGGCACAGGTAAATATATACGATTCGCAGTCCGTCAGGAAAATTCAGGAGTGAAAGAATTTTTAATAATTAGAGTTTACGATGAAGATTTAAGGAAAATTTTAAATTCCAAAAATGATGGCGATCCTGTAGAAGTTTCCGGAACTTTGAGATCTTCGAGAGGCAGCGGAGTAAATTACGTGAGATGTTCGGAGCTGAAATAATTTAAAAATGGACGATTCCCATCAAAAAAATTTTATTCTGAAAAACATATCGTAATCACTAATATATATAAAGCTCCAGGATCAAATTTAAATCCCGGAGCAATTTTTTTTAACTTAAAACACAAATTTTAAAATTAAATTATTTTTTCCTGCGCATAAATAACGGTGCAGAAAGCATTAACCCTAAAATGCCAAATCCGGCATTACAACCGCCAGATGATCCGCCAGGCCCTTGAGCTTCTGTTGAGCCGGGATCAGTTCCAGCTACAGTAAATTCCACTGGCGTAGTAGAATTTTCGCTGTTTTCAGAGTCTGTACCCTGAATACTGAACGATTGATCAGCAGCAGAATTAAACCCACTAGAATTGAAACTTGATGTGTCAATCACAATCACAAATGTTGCAGTAGGAGCGAGCGTAATTTCAGCCAACGAAGATTCATAACCTTCAAAATAAACCCAAGACGGCTTCTTATCTATTTTCCAGACTATTTGTGAATTAGCTTGAAGATTTTTAAAGAACTCGGACTCTTTTGAGGCTCCATAACTGAACTTAGTTTCACCCGATGCATTTGGCGTAATTGTATAAGCATCATCCTTACCCTCCGCCTTGACAAAAATTTCACTATCAGCCGAGAAAGCGTAACCTCCCTCAATTGACTCAGCTTCATCAACAGGTTTAGCGACTGTATTTGTTACAGTTACAGTCAAATTCAAGGTGTTCGCAACATCTTTACCTCCAACACTTGCTATAACTTTAACTGCATTGGCCGTAAATGTTCCTGTTGAATCTGCTGTACCCCTATAAGTATTAGTCGTACCGTTCTCAGAATCTTTAGCCATGCTAATTTTTTTTGTAGAATCAGCAGTATTTGTAAGTACGATAGGATCGAGCCATTTTATTACATCTTTTGAACTCGGAGAACCAAATCCCCAAGTAGCAGTAAACGTCATAACGACATCAACTGAAGTCGCTCCCTTGAGATCTACTGTAAGATTGTTATTATTTGCACTTACCGTAATTTTATCTTCATACTTGATTTCATCTGCTGTTATCTTTAACGTCGTTACTATTTCCGAATATTCTCCGGCGGCTGTTATATCATACGAGTAAACACCAGTAGTGGTCGGCGTAAAATTCACTGTACAAGACGTATCGTCTGATGTCACATCCCATGAACCAGAAGGTATAGTACTAGTCCAGCTTACAGATTCAGTAGCTTCAATTTTTACGGTGAGGGTATTTCCAACGAGAACCGTTCCAGAATAATTATAATCTTTGCTTACTTGTTCAGTTGTTTTTCCGTCCGTAATCGTTAAATAGAGCGCATCAGGTTCACTCACCGCCACAACCCATGAATAAACCGCGCTTTTGCCGTTCGTTCCAGTTGCGAGAACGCTAAAATTATAAGTTCCGATCGTGCTGATCTCTTCATATGTAACTGTTACTGTATTGCCATTAGGAGGTGTTGTAATCGAAATATAATCTCCGCCCTCGATAATTGTAAACGTTGGATTAGTAATGCTTGAATCGACCGTAATCGTACGAGTTGTACCAGCCGCAACTTTACCTTTTACGGAATCAGTTTTATCGGTGATTGTCTCTTTACCAGTATAATATATTTCCGCAACAATATTTATCGCATCAGCTTGACCGTCAAGATCAAAACTTGCAGAATAAAATCCTGCATCATTCTCATCAACTTCAGCTGTATACGTAACAGAAGATTCATTATTTACAAGTTCAGGCGAAGTATTTTCGGTTGTAAGCGTAATATATTTTGTTGCATCGCTGTCATTAGATAAAACTATACTTTTAGGCCAGATTATTTTATCTTCTCCAGAGTCTGAATATCCTGCATTAAGTGTAATACTTAAAGTTTTGCTCCCTTCTGAAACATCAACTGATACAGGATCAACGGGATCAAGGGTAATACTCTTTTCTGTGCCGTGAACTGTTATTTTAAAATCAGCCGAAATTGTATCAGCAAATGAAGACGTGACAGTTATTTCTGCATCTCCCGAAGTTCTCGCCGTAACTGTTAATATAACACTCTTGCCAGTCTGCGTATTAAGTTGAGCATCAAAAGCGTTTTCATTGCTGTTTTCCCAATCCCAGAACAAGCTATCAACATCTTCAATATTATCGGCTGAAGCCGTTAAAGTAAATGTTTTGCTGCTTCCTACAGGAATTGAATCATAAGTTTTATCGGCTGAAATTGAAATGGTAGCGTCTTCATCAACTTCTGGCTCAGTTACAGTAATTTTTATAGGAACATTTTTACTCTGAGTTTTATAAGCAGCTGTAATATTAAATGTGTAAGGCCCTCCAATAGCTGATGCATCCGGCTTAAGAGTTAACGTATATGTAGATTCGTTTTCATCTCCGCCCTTGCTGGAATCAAAAATAACATCTTCGCTTATATTATGAGACCATGTTACAGCCTTGTTCGCAGTAAACTTAATTTCTTTTGCTGTCCCGGCCATGATAGTTTCTGAAACATCTGAATCAGGCGTAACCGTTAAATCAGTGTCTACTGTCAACGTCCAGTAATATCTTTTTGTCGTATTAGCCTGATATTCTTCACTTTCAGAATCATACTGAACACCATAAATTATAACGTTATAAGTGTCAGGATTTGCAGTTGAACCAGATTTACATTTTACGGTTTTTGTACTTGTATCAAATTCTAAGAAGTCCGGAATAGATTTGACTGTCCAGACGTTTGATGTGCTGTCATCAAGCGTCACGCTGTAATTTGATATATTTCCTACTGATGTGTAAATGTAATCATCTTCGGTCTGTTTTTCAAATGTTACTGAATCTCCTTTCTTAATAGTAATGTCGTAAGTTTCACTCCAGATTTGATATCCGTTTCCGTATTCGTCAAGGCTAACGCACAAAAATTTAACTTTTTTCGTGAAATCTTCGCCGTCGTAATCATTTGCAAAATAATAAGGCCCTCCGAGTGTAAAACCTTCCCCAATATCGGTATAGCTAATCGCACCGTCGATAAGGGTTACACTGCTGAACTCCGTTTTATATCCATCGCCTTCCGATTCCGGTTCGCCTGAATATTTTTCTTCGACCTTCTCCCATTCTTCCGTATCATCGTTAAAAATATACATGTACTGAGGCTCTATGTTGCCGGTCGTCGTAATGCTTACAGTTTCGGGATCAATTCCGTCACTTTCTTCGTCATTGCTCGTAGTCTCTGCTAATGTGATGGAATAACCATCAAGCTCAGTGGTAAAACTTAAATCTTGGCTTACCGGTTCCGTAACTATTACTTTAAATGAAAAATTTTCAGTCTTCTCCGCAGTAGTTGGATCGTTCATATCTCCATCACTTTCATATTTGCATACTGGAACAGTTATTTTATATTCGCCAGCTTCAGGAACGGATACAGTAGCATTACTTCCATCTTCATCTGCTTCCTCATCTGCTTCATCGTCATAAAAATGCGGATTTACGATCAATATTTGTTCAAGATATTCGTCGCCATCTTCGTTCTTATGTAATTTCCCGGCAGTTTCAAATTTTTTCAATCTCTCCGAAAGCTCTTTATTAACCAGTGAAGGATCTTCATCATCTTCACCTTCATCGTAGGAATCTTTATCTTCTTCGTAAGCTCTTATCCATTTACTAGCACTAACATCATTAGCAAGAGGCGTACCAAATCCGAAAAATTCTCCTGCATCCCAGTTAATAGTATCGGAACTGACTATTATTATATATTTACGTCCCGGCGTTGCTTCGTTGGCTGTTAAAAATCCGACCTCCTGCGCAAATGTGTTCCCAGCATCTTCAAGCTCATTAACAACTATATCAAACGATAACTCACTCGCAAGAACGGTTATATTAAAAGTATATGTACCCAACACTTCTTTATCATTATCATCAGTACCCTTGGCTGTTACAGTAAATTCATATGTTCCGTCCTTTTTGGGCGCAAAATAAAACTCTTCATCACCGTTATTAGTAAAACCGTAAGTATCTGAAAAATCATCGTCGATAGTTAATGTCACTCCATCCTTTTTGGCACTCCATGTCCAATCGCAATCGGTGGTAACGTCTTCACCATTGAGTGTTGCTGCTAAGGTGAATATATATCCATCACCATCCCAAACCCCAGATGCTCTCATTGTAGCGGAAGCCGAAGAACTGCTATAAGTAAAAATTGAGCTGATATCATCATCCTCTGTCGAAGGAGTTAAAGTTAAATCGGCTAAACTCATTGACGCAGAAAAAATCACCGCCATTATACTTAAAAAGATTACGCGCAGTTTTCTATTCAAAACAAAATTTCTCCTTTCAAATTTCAAAATTTAATACTAAAAATAAAACTTAACTTAAAATAAAATTTCCAAACGCTTTTAAAATATTTTTATCTTTATTACGGCTTATCACGCTCCTAACAAAATTTTTTTCTGGTCAATCATGCATAAATTACCGATTATTTTAAACAAATTTTACGCATCTATCAATTATAATACTCCTAAAAATTTTTATCGGAAAATGAGTGAACAATTATTAATATTTCGGGAATCATCGCTGAATTTAATCCGCTGCACATCGGTCATATGAATTTAATTAAAAATTCTGAAGCTAAAATTATCATACTCTCATCAAATTTCGTTCAAAGAGCATCGCCAGCTTTCATAAATAAATTTTCAAGAGCTGAAACAGCAATCAATTCCGGCGCACAAATAGTGATCGAATTACCTTTTATTTTTTCTTGTTCAGCCGCTACCGATTTCGCAAATTTTTCAGTTGATATCCTCGCTAAATCTCACCTCGCTGATTCGATCTCTTTCGGCATGGAAAACCCGGAATTTAATTTTAAAACCATCGCACAAATTTTAAACGAAGAATCTGAATTTTTTAAGAATATTTTAAATTTTAATCTTGATTCCGGCATGTCATTCCCTAAAGCTGTAGCCGAAACTCTCGAAATTTTAAAACCAGGCGCAAAAAATTTTATTTCAAAACCCAATAATTTACTCGCTACACTCTACACTAAAAGAATTTTACAGATGAATTATAAATTAAATATTAAACCGTTTTTGCGAACCGGAAATTTTAGCAGCAAAATTATTCGCGAAGATCTAAAAAATAATTTGAATTTATTGCCGGACTTCTCTCAAAATATTATTAAACGCGAAATTTTAAACGGAAGATTATGCGGAAATTATAAAAATAAATTATGGCTGTTATTACATGGCCTGTTACTGCGCTCAACTCCTGAAGATTTAAAATTAATTCACGGCTTTAATGAAGGGATCGAAAATTTATTTTTTAAAAATATTTATAAAGCAAAAAATTACGACGATTTCATAAATTTATGCACGTCACAACGTTATACAAGTTCTAATATCAGACGGCGGATTATTTACGCTTTGATCGGCCTGAAAAAATTTGAAAATGTTTCACCAAATTACGCCAGGATTTTAGCATTTACTCAGGAGGGCAGAAAACTTTTACATAACGCTAAACCAGAAATTAAATTTATTACGAGATTCTCAGAACTTAAAAATAATTTTATCGCTGAAACTGAATTAAAAGCCTCAAAATTATATGAGCTGTTACTTGATAACCAGAATTTTAAATCAGAATTTGAGAGCGTCATGAAATTTTTTTAATTTTAACGTGTTAGAATTCTACATATTTTTTAAAGGAGTCTTATTTAATTGCGCAAAATTTTTTTATTAATTCTTCTTGCTCTCTCCGTTTATGCTTTATGGCCCAGATTTAATGCCGAAATTCAAAATAATAATGTCGCAATCGTTGCGGATTTTCGTGAAATTCATCAGCTCGCTTCAGTTTATGGCATAAATCTTTACGAAACAATTAAAAATTTAATTCAAAACGGTTTAACAGGATTAATGATCGGAGATATAACAGGCGACCAAGCTGAAAGAAATATCGGGTACGCTAAATTATTCCCGGATGATAACGGAACAAAAATTTTAATACCAGAAAATAACCCGAATAAAAATTTACTCGATGAATTAATTAAAATTAGATTTCCGTCAGCTAAATACGATAAATCCGATAACACGTTTTTAATTAATATGACAATTCCAATGCTGAAAACTGTCGGAATTATTCCAGATATTGAAGCCATCGAATTTGCTAAAAATTTTAATTTGCCAATTTATTACAGAACAGCTCCCGCACCTGGTACACTTGATCAGGGAGTTGCTGACTCTTTAAAAAAAATTCATGAACTATATAAAATTAATTTGACTTCTCCAGCCGGTGAAATCGTTGCAGGTTTTCCAGACGTTTCAAATTTAGCAAATACCATCAAAAATTTAAATATCCCCGCAGCAATGCCGGAATTTAACAGACAACGCGGAGCAATTCAATTTAATAATTTAACAGCACCCAATTTAATACCTTTACACAGCGTAACCAATGACGAAATTTTAGCGCGAAATATTTCGAGACCCGTTTTAACTGACAGATTGATCAGGGCAGCCGTTGAACGTTCAGTCAGAGTTTTACTCGTTCACACTGCACCGCAAAATACTGGAGATTTCTCGGCAGAAACGTTCGCGAATGAAATTAAAAATTTATCTGACGGCTTAAAAAATCACGGCTTTAATATTTCATGGCCGGAAATTGTAAAAATTAATTCGAGCTTTAATATTTTTTCAAGTCTGGCACTCGCTGGAATTTTGGTTTATTCAGTCTGGAAATATTTATTAAGATTGGGCGTGAAAAATAATTTTAAATTTGATCTAGCGTTTATATTTTTAGGCTTAATTTTGTCGGGAGCAATTTTAAAATTTTCATTCATCGCAAGATTGGCCGGAGGTTTAGCAACTGGATTTATTGCAACTGAAGCAACATTACTCTCAATGGAGCTGAACAAAAAATTTAATATATTTGCGAGCTTTATTTTTGCCGTAATTGGCGGTTTATGTGTCGCATCATTCTTCAGCGTTCCAAATTATATTTTAAGATTACAAACATTTTCAGGAGTTAAATTAACAATATTGCTACCTCCGATTTTAGTTTTAATTCACGACTTGCAAAATAAAATACATCCTGAAGGAATTAAAGATTTTATAAAACGCCCGCCGTTATGGGGAGAATTAATTTTATGCGGAATATTATTAATTGCAGTTGGGTTAATTTTATTCAGGAGCGATAACGTCAGTTTTATTCCCGGCTTTGAAGCAAAAATCCGCACAACCCTCGAAAAAATTTTAATAGCACGCCCAAGATCACGCGAAGTTTTCATCGGTTATCCATGTTTAATATTATTGGGATATTTCGTAAATAAAAATTATCTGCCAAAATTACGCGAGCTTTTACGTTTAGGCGTAGTATTAGGCTTTTCATCGGTTATAAACAGCTTCTGCCATTTTCATACGCCGTTACATTTGATTTTACTCAGGGAATTTAATGGACTTTGGACAGGCTTATTATTGGGAATTGTTTTATTATTGGCTGTAAAGTTTATAATAATCCCAGCATTAAAATTTTTACGCCCGTTCATAGCTTGAAAATAAATATTTAAAATTTAATCCGCGAGTTTAAAATTTAAAAAAAATTTGAAGGTTTGAGCCGTGAAAAAATATAAAATAGTCCTGTTAGGTTATTACGGATTCGGAAATTTAGGCGATGAATTATTACTAAAATCCTGCATCGAGTTTTTAATTTCGTCAGGGATTGATCGCAAAAAAATTATTGTGCTTTCAAATGATCCGGATAATACACAAAAAATTTTTAATATCGATTCCGTTTCTCGCTGGAAATTTCATAAAGTAATAAATATTTTTAAACAGTCCGAAGCGTTAATTTTAGGCGGCGGCGGATTGTTTCAGGATTCCAGCAGCGTAAAATCATGCTTATGGTACTGGTTTATAATGTGGCTGGCCAAATATTACGGATTAAAAATTTTTGCTCTCGGCCAATCAATAGGACCGCTCAAAACTTCAGCAGGAAAATATTTAACTCAAAGGGCTTTTAATTTATGCGATTTGGTACACGTCCGCGATGATTTATCGTTTGAAATTGCGAAAAGTTTTAAATTAAATTCCCGCGTAATTTTAGGCAGTGATCTCGTCATGATGTTAAAGCCGGAAATATTGAATAACAAACGGGATAAATTTTTATTGAACTTACGGCCATGCAAAAATATTAATGATTTTATAAATTTAATCGTCCCGGATATAAATAATTTTGAAAATATAACCGGCGTTGCGCTCTCAAATGATGACGAAAAAATTTTAAAGAAGTCCGCAAATAAAATTAATTTTGATGAGATCATACGCGTAAAAAATTTTAAAGATGCCTGCTCTTTATGGAACTCTGCATATTCCGGAATTGGTATGCGCTTACATTTTGGGATATTATCTCGTATGTTTAAAATTCCCGTCGCAATGATCCCGTATGATCCTAAAGTTTCGGAATTTGCAAGAATCTCAAGAATACCAATTATAACGGAGAAATTTCGCGAGCCTGTTCAGCCTTTAAATATTCCGTCAGGCATAAATAATTATCTTAAATCCTTTATGATAAAATTTGCGAATGGACAAGCGTCGAATTGATGAAATAGGTATAAGATATGTCGAACGTTTAACGCTTTACGAGGAATATGCTTCACGAATAAGAAATTTAATTCAGGACCTCGTAGAACTCGAAGGCGTTGAATTTTATGCTATAGAAGGGTGGGCCAAACCTCCAGCCGAATTGTTGCGCCTTCTCTCCAGCGTTGAAGAAAAAGATTTAGCCGGCATCGATCTCGTTACAGTTAGAGTTTTATTGCGATTTCCTGAAGATGTTTTGAAAATTGAAGAGCTTGTAAAATCAGAGTTCGAAATTGATGGAGCGCGCTCTGTTCCGTCGACAGTTTTAGAAGACCCGTTCAGGTTTGGTTATCCTGCAGTTGAGTATATTTTGTCGCTGTCAGATTCAAGATCAAATTTGCGGGAATGGGAAAAATATCGCGATTTAACTTTTAAGCTGGAATTAAAAACGATGCTGCAAGAAGTTTGGGCGACATTATTCCCGAAAGTTAATCAGACTGTCGGAGCGGTTTCAGAAAAAAGATTAACGCGAGAATTAGTATTATTGGCTGGCTTGCTTGAGACTGCGGACAAAGGCTTTTTAAGTTTGCGGCACGAAATTAAGGACGAAGCGTTATTAATACCGCCAACGGAATTACTCGGAACAAAAAATAATGAAGCTGTTCAAGTTGAAAAAATATTTACTGATGATGAATTATATAAATTATTCAGGGATTCGCCGGAAATTTTAAGCCGGTGGAATGTCTTAAGCATTGAAGCAGGATTCCCGGAATTTAAACCAAACGCCGAATATTTGCGCGAGAGCTTTGAATATTTGTGCAAGATTTTCCGGGCTTCAGGCATTGATACAATTTCAGAAGTAAAAAATTTTTTGTCTGACATGCAGGATCATGATAAAGGTTTCAAACAATTAAAGAGCATCCACGATACTTTTGGGAGTGATAATAAAAATATTAATTGGCGAATGGATCCATTTTCAGCGTTATTTTTGCTGGTGTTAAATTTTAAATGGGACATTTTGAAGGATAAAGATTTAAACGAGTTAAAAATAAAACAAGGTTCGGACAGAATCAGCGGACTGGATTAAAAATTATTTGGAGGCAAATATGCGCACTATAATTTTATGGATGTTAATTTCATATTTTATCGGCTCAATTCCAACGGGCTGGCTCATAACAAAATTATTTCATAAAGATGAAAACGGTAAACGCGATAATTTAGATATACGTACTTTTGGTTCTGGAAATATCGGAGCAGCAAACGTAAAACGCGCTATGGGAATAGGCTGGGCGGTGTTCGTGGCATTTGTAGATATATTCAAGGGTGCATTTGCGTTATTATTGGTGGCTGGAGTTGGTTCATATGAAGATCCCGGCTTATTAGCAGCGTTATCGGCTTTTGCGGCGGTTATCGGACATAATTACACTTGCTGGCTAAAATTCAAAGGTGGTAAAGGAGTCGCGACAACTTACGGGACGTTATTTTTTTTATGGCCTTATAAATCGTTTGCAATTGTATTATTATGCGGAGCTATTTGGTATGCAGTTATGAAAATCACGCGATATGTTTCATTAGCTTCGATGCTGTCATTATTAGCGATGCCGTTATTTTTCTGGATGCTGGATGCTCCTAAAGAATTTACGATCGTGGCTGGAGTTTTGGCGGTTTTATGCGTGTACAGACATAAGAGTAATATTTCAAGATTGATGGCAGGAAATGAAAACAGATTGAAATAATTTTGATGAATTAATGAAATTTTTACACCTCCCCAAGATTAAAGGGAGGCATTTTTTTTAATTTTAAATTTTCAAATTCCAGTGCTTCCAAATCCGCCGGAGTCGCGATCAGTTTTAGGGAGTTCGTTTGAGAATTTATGCTCAGATCAAATTTTTTATTAACACGCTCACGAGTTCCTGCCCATTTTTCAAATAATTTTTATCGGTCGAATATGGAATTTTTAATAATATTTCGACGTTTAAATTAAATGGGTCTTCATCGAGATATACTCCTGAAGAAAGCCCCGTTCTTATGTGGCAATTGCTAAATTTATCAGTGTTGAAGCGTACAGCTTTATTTTTTGCGGTAACATGCTCCGTGACGATAACGTATTTATATTTTTTGGTGTTATTAATAATTTTTTGGATGTCGCTGTTACTCAAATGTTGAAGAACTTGCCGAATTAAACATAAATCGCCATCGGGTAACTCGTCCTCTACTATATCGAGGCATTTAAATTGAATATGATCCGAGCTGAATTTTTCCTGATTAAATTTTATGAGAGGCTCGACAATATCAACGCCAGTGTAAAAAATATTTTGATTGTCTTTGAGCCATGTTGACGCAACGTTAAAATCTCCGCAACCTAAATCCGTAACGCGCTTAATATCTTGATGATCCGCTAAAAATTTTTTTATTAATTCGCAATATGGTTTTACATAAATATCAGTGTGCGAGCCTGGTCCGGAGTAAAATGTTGTACCCCCCC
>CALCEM010000077.1 GCA_937900285.1 uncultured Fretibacterium sp.
TTTTCATTATTTTACAACAAAACAGCAATAATTTTCGTGTTCACGAAATTTATCAATGTTCCTGCAAATAACCCCGTAATCAATGCCCCAATGCTTAACATTAACAACGGGATTTTCATGTTCCACGATAACCTTATATTCGGCACGCTCGAATAATCGAAATCATTTCCCGGAAAAAACGAATCCGTTACTATCGGCAATAAATATCCCGCCGTTAATAAAGCACTTATCATTAAAATTATTATTCCTGCCATTCCGAAATTTCCTAAACTTAATGCCCCTGATGCCATGAACCATTTCGCAGTAAATCCTCCCGTTATCGGAAGCCCTATTAACGATATTGAAGCTAACGCAAAACATGTCATCGTTATCGGAAGTTCTTTTCCAACTCCTCGTAATTGATCCGCGTAATGATAATTCGCTCCTTCCATCGTGAAGTAAATTACAACTCCAGCAGCCAAAAATAAACAGCTCTTTGTCATAGCATGTGCAGCAATTTGAATTACTGCTCCGATAATTCCGTCAGCATTCAATAACATCATCGCAAATACAACATAAGATACCTGACTTACTGTTGACCATGCTATACGACGCTTCAAATGTTTTTCTATGAATGCCATCATTGACCCAGTGAAAATCGTGAACATTGCTATTGATAATATCGCCGTCTGAACCCATGTGCCTCTCAAAAAATCTGCTCCCACTACATAATATGTAACTCTGAACATTGATATAATTCCTGCTTTTGTTATTAATCCTGAAAGAACTGCGCTTGCAGGTGTGGGCGCTATTGGGTGAGCTGTCGGTAACCAAGCATGAAGAGGAACTAATCCTGCCTTTGCTCCAAATCCTATTAACGTTAAAAATGTTACGGTTAAAATCATTTCTTCATTTTTTTCAGCGGTGATTTTTGCAATGTCCAAAACTCCGCCGGGCGTAAATTCCATTGATACACCGTAAACTTTAAAAAAGCAAAATCCTCCCAACGCCATCGCCGCACCAAATAACGAATAAAATAAATATTTGATCGTCCCTCTTATTGCTTCTCGTGATTGTGAATGCATTACAAGAGGCAGCGTCATAAACGTCATTAATTCATAAAATAAATATAACGTTAATAAATTTCCTGCGCTCGATACCCCGATTAAAATTCCAAACGTCGACAAAAAAAACGCGTAAAATCTATCAACTGGCGGACGACGCTTTAAATATTCAAATGCATAAAGTGTAACAAGTGGCCATATAAATGCTACTAACACAGAAAATGCACGCGCCGGAAAATCAAACCTAAAAGCGATCGATAAATCCCGCGTAATCCGCCATAAAATTATTAATTCATCACTCGCTAATATCACCGCCAAAAATGTTAATAGCATGTTCGTAAATGTCATAATCCCGACGTAAATATGTCTGTCTTCACTTACCGGCCTGAAAAATAATGCAAATCCCGTTATAATCGGAAATATTACAGGCAATATAACTAATATGTCAGCCAAGAAAATTCACCCCTCCCGTGATTAATCTAAGCAATGGAACGCAAAATAATCCCAAATAAAAATTTATTCCTATAAATATCCCCATTACTGTTTTATATGATCCTGAAGGTTCCGGGATTTTAATTTTATTTTCAGCTTCCTTTTTACCGGTTAAAATTACTATCACTGCCGGAACATAATATAAAGCGTTTAAAACCGAACTAACTGCTAAACCTGCCAGCGACCAAATTATTAAAGAGCTGTCGAACGATGCAAGCGTTAAACTCAATTTCGAAGCAAACCCGGCAAAACCTGGAATGCCCATCATTGAACACGCTCCAGCTATTAAACCTAATCCGGCCCATTTATTTGCGTAAAATGTTCCCATTAAATCGTGTAAACCTTTTTTGTGATCGGCTGCACTGCTCAAACCTCCGGCAGCTGTGAATAACATAGGCTTAACGCAAGCATGTACAATTATATGCAAACATCCGGCGGCAATCCCTTCAGGTGAATTTAATCCGAGTCCTAAAAATATATATCCAACTTGCGCAACGCTTGACCAGGCGATCATACGTTTTATATTTATCTGTCTTAACGCGTGAACTGAACCCATTATCATCGCTACAAGTCCCAATGTAAATATTACCGTGTCCATGCCCAATAATTTAATTACGTTTAAGCCGAAAACCCGGACAAAAATTTTTATTATCAGGAATATATGACCCTTCAAAACTAAACCCGATAATATTGCGCTTGAAGCATTCGTAGAACTCGCATGAGCATCGGGAAGCCATAAAGCAAAAGGATATAACGCGCTTTTTATTCCGAGTCCAACCGTTATTAAAGCGAGCGAAACCGTTAAAGGCAATATATAACGATTAGTTTTTACAAGTTCTAAAATTGAATTGTGCATGTTTTGCATTAATAAATGTCCCGTTAAACCATATAATAAACATATCGAAATTAATACAAGCCCTGAACCTACAAGGCTCATTATCATATATCGCAATGCCGCTCTAATAGTTTCGGGACTTTCTTTAACCGCTACGATCGCGCATGCTGCTATTGTGTTGATCTCAATGAAAACATACGCCGTAAAAATATCATTTGTGTACGTTAAAGCCAATAACGAAGCCATTAATAAATTTACAAGCACGCAAAATATTTGCCGTCTCTTCGGCGTTATATCTTCATGAGTCGATGAAAAATTTCCCAGAACTGATAACAGCATCGCTACACAAAACACAAATGATAATATTGCCTCCAATAATCCGGCCCGTAATTCATTGCCCCAAGGAGCTGGATAATGTCCGACCGGATAATTAAATCCCGGCTGTAAAACAGGATATGATAATTCAAATATTAAATATGCCGAAAATATTCCGATTATAGCTATTAGCCAACATAATAATTTTTCGGGTAAACGTTTTTTTAACGGGAGTAACGGCGTAATTATTGCTCCAAACATCATTATAAAAATACTGAAGAACGGAATATTAAACGCTATCATAAAATATCCTCCTGCTCTTCGTTCATTATTTCTGCTTCATGTACTTCCTGCTCTTGAGTCATTTTTAATAACGCCTCATCAATATTTAACGTCCCGTAATACTCGTATAATTTTAAAGTTAATGCCAATGCAAAAGCCGTAACTGAAACGCCGACCACTATGCCAGTTAAAACCAAACCTGATGGAACTGGATTTACATAATTATTTACGTCCATGATCCAGCCTTTTTCGCCTTCGATTAAAATCGGTGCTGCCCGGCCTGATACCCAGCCTTTTGCTGCCAAAAATAAATATATTGCAGTGTCCATTATATTTAAGCCTATAATTTTTTTTATTAAATTTTTCTGCAATAATAAATTTGTTAAGCCTATTCCAGCTAAAATTACTGCTACTGCCTCATAATGATTCGTTAATAATTTCGCGAACATTTTTTAAATATCTCCTTCACTGAACAGAGCATAAAAACTGTATAAAGTTCCAGCGACTACTATTCCGACACAAATATTTAACGGTAAAATTAAACCGCCGCTCAAAATATTTCCGATTGTGCCTGTTGGAATGCCTGAAGGTATGTGATTGGCTCCCGTAAAAAATGAGTAGCCTTTTGCTAATGCATATATTATTAATGATCCAGAACTTGAAAATATAAAAGTCCTCTCATTGAAAAAATAATGAACGTGATCGAATCCGTAAGCGTTTGCAGCTAAAATTAATGCAGTACTCAAAACCGCTCCGCCTGAAAATCCCCCGCCTGGTGTTAAATGTCCGTTAATTATTATTGCGCAGCCCATTACTAAAATTGTGGGGATCGAAATTGAAGCTATTCCGCGTAAAATCATATCGTCCTGCCTATAAATATGAACTCTTAACGGAGGCCCTCTCTGTAAAAAACTTTTGCTCGTTATTCCGAATTTAAAAATATTTTTCTCGCACGTTCGATTTCTTCGAGATGCCCCCAAAAGCATTAACACACTCACAGCAGCAGTAAACAACACCGCAGATTCTCCGAAAGTGTCAAAAGCTCTATAATCCAGAATCATGCCGGCGACAATATTTTTTGCTCCAGTCTCACGCGCTCCAGTTTTTATATAACGTAATACGACTTCATTATTTGCCGGATTATGTTCATCTCCAAACGGCGGCAATTCTGTAACAGTGATTAACAGCAATAAAATTATTACGAGACATGTTAAAACGCTCATCCACGTGTAAAGCGATGAAAATATATGCAGGCCATGTAATTCAACCCATTCGTTATAACGTTCATTAATTGAAGCTTCGTGAAATCTTGATTTACGTCCCGAATTTCTACGAGTAAAAGGCAAATCCGGCGGGGGTTCTGGCGGTAATATTTCATTTTCAGGACGCGGGCCATTACCGATGATCCAATTAAAAAACTTGTTGAGTAAATCTTTAATATCTTCGCGCAATTTTATTTTATTCTCCTTTTACTTTTAATTTCTACCAGTGCCACTATTTTTCATCTTCCTTTTTATGTTCGAGCTGTCCCACACGTCTCAACGCTAAAAAAAATAATATGCTTGTTACTCCTGCTCCGACTGCTGCTTCTGTTATTGCCAGGTCTGGAGCTTGCAACAAAATCCATATTACGGCCATGATCAGACTATAAGACATAAAAATAATTACGGAATTTAATAAATTTTTCGCAACTGAAACAGCAAACGCACAAACTATTAAAAATATTAATAATAACCATTCGATTACGGGCATTTTAAATTTTTTCTCCTTCGTTTTCATCGAGATTTATAAAGTCGCAAATTTCATCAAGATTTTTATTTGTTCTGACCTCTGCACGTGCTGTTAAATGAGTCGCGACGGGATTCGTCAACCATAAAAAAGCTATTACCAGCAAAATTTTTAACGAGAATACATTTAAACCAGATAAAACAACTAAACCAGATAAAACCAATAACGCCCCCAATGTATCGCATTTCGCAGCAACATGAACACGGTTTAACATCGCCTCAAATCGAAATATACCAAGCGTCGCAACCCCTAAAATAAATAATCCGGAAAAAATTAAAAAACTTGCAAATATTATCCGAAACATTTTATTTATTTAATTCCTCCTGATCTTTATGTTCGAGAACTGAGCGGGCTAATACTACAACTGAAATAAAACTAATTATCGCGTAAATTAAACATATATCCACTAAATATTCCTGCCCAATTATCAACGATAACGCAGAAATTAAAACTATTATTTTCGTGCTTATGATATTCGAAGCGATAACACGATCCGTAAATCTCGGACCTAAAACAGCTCGCAATAAACAAAAAAATATCGTGATAGATAAAAAAATTACGCTTGCAACCAGCAAATAATATTTTATAGTCTCAAATTCGGGCATCCGCAACCACTTCCATTTTTTTTAAAATTTTTTCAAATATCGAATTTTTTACGGCTTCGGCCATGTCTCTATTTAATGCGTGTATCATCAACGTATCATTTTCAAGAGAAACCGTAATTGTTCCGGGTGTTAAGGTTATTGAATTTGCGAGGGTAACTCTTGCCGCATCGGTTTCAAGGGAAGTTTTAAAAGTTACTAAACATGGTTCAAGCTCGATATTTTTCGCTAGAACGATTTTTATAATTATGAAATTAGCTTTTATTATTCCGATGAGCAGAATTATTAAATAAAGTAACGCAACTGGAAAAAGTTTTAAACACGTGACGAAATTGGAAAAATTAAAATTAAGCCCCAAAAAGTTACGTAATAAATAATCAAGCAAAAAAGAAATTAAAACACCTGTTATTATTACCTGGCTTCCTATTTGACCGATAAAAATCAGCCATAATATAAAATATATGCATATCATCTGCAAAAATCCCCCCTTCAAAAATTTTAAAATGGTATGATTTAAAAAATAAGAAAAATTTTATCATTTACGCAAGCTAATTTTAAACGGGAGGTTTTCTCATATTATGAGCTTGATTAAATTTAATAATGAATGTGTTCACGTTATATTTTTAGGTCTTCCGAATGTTCCGGGAATTGCGGCCGGGATTTTTCAGGAGTTATCAATTAATGATATTGATGTCGGAATGGTTACGCAAAACTCAATGCGCGGGGGGCGTTCTGATTTATCGTTTTTAATTCACGCTGACAAGTTAGACGAAATAATAATTTTATGTCGTGAACTTTCCTCAAAATTTGGAGGTCAAGGCGTTTCATTTGCCACCGAAATAGCTGCGATAACAGTAGAAATAAAATCTCCTTCGGAATCTGCTCAAACACTAGCCAAAATTTTTTCTGCACTTGCTGACGTAAATATTAATATTGAAATAATTAATTCAAGTTCTGAAGCTGTAATTTTTATTATAAGTTCAACCCGCGCTCAAGAAGGTTTAAAGGCTCTCGAAAAAGTTTTTAACTCGTATTAAAATGAAAACTTAATTAATTCAATTACAGGAGGAAAAATAAAAATGCAAATAACAATCAAAGAAGCACAGGAACATTTACCCGAATTAATTAACGTCCTCAAAAAAAATAATGATGCAGAAATCATAATTACTGAAAACGGCGATAATATAGCGTCATTAAATTTTTCTGGAACTGTTAAAACTCCTTCAGAACAAAGACCCAACGCGTTCGGAATTGCAAAAGGTAAAATTAAATACCCTGATAATCTCGTTGAATTTTTGCGTTTTGATGGAGAGTAAATAATGAGAATTTTAGTTGATAGTCATATATTTTTATGGTACTTCGCAAATGTTGATCGCTCAAGCTAAAGCAGACGACATGAAATTTATTACACATGACGAATTATTACAAGATTATGACGAAGATTGCATAATGTTTTTATGATAAATTTTATTTTTGTCTACGTAGAAATACGTATTTTAAAATAATTATTTTTGTTGTATCATTCGCGCGTGTTACGGGAAATGCGTAATACAATTATCGTTAAACCGACGCATAATTTATTATGAACCTGAAGGCAAGAGGAGAGGTGCACGAACCCCATAAGCCATAACGGAATTAATTATAAATCGGTGAACGCAGAAAAAATTTTGTAAACGTAAATTTAAAACGGGATCGATTTTCGGAAGGTAACGAGGTAACTTTTGAGGAACTCCTGAAAAATTTGCGGACAGGGTTTTTAAAAGGCGTTTTAAACGATAAGAATCTTGACAATTTAATATAGGGGGTTTCTTTTAAAATGAAGAAATTTGCATTGATTATGTTAGCAGTACTTGTGTTGGCATTTGCAGCTCCCGCATTTTCAGCTACGAGAGCATTTTTAGACGTTGACGAAGATCATTGGGCATATGCAGCAATTCAGCAGTTAGCAGCAAAAAGAATAATGGTCGGTCTTCCTGATGGATTTTTCTACGGAAAAGAGAAGGCTTCAAGATTTGAATTAGCTTCAGCTCTTGCAAACGCGCTCCATGATGTAGATTTAACCCACGCGACTAAACAAGATGTCGAAATGATGAAAGAGCTTGTATTACATTTCAGCGATGAGATGGACGCTCTTGGTTTACGCGTTGACGATCTTGATGAGAAAGTTTCTGTATTCGAGGACAGGCTTGGCGGGTGGAAAATCAGCGGTAATTTCTACGTTGATATTTTGAACCGTTCTGCAAATACCGGAAATAAGGACGACAGCAACGTTGATCTTCACGAGGCCAGATTAATTTTCACTCGCACATTTGGTGAAGGCGATTCAATGAAGTTCACTGCGAGACTTCGTCATGATATCGGCGATGAGAGAGCGCGTTTAGATCGTTTCTTCGTTGATATGCCGTTCTTCTGGGATACTACTTTGACCGTTGGACGTTTCTGCTGGGAGTTTGAAGATGATTACTATGTAAGCGGAAATTCTCTGGCTAGCATCAAAAATGAAGGCGGATTCTTCAAGGGTGATGATGTTCTGACCGATGTAAGAATTGACGGTTTCGGACTTACAAAGAATTTTGGTCTCGGCAAATTCAGGGCTTACGTCTCTCACACTAATAAGGGTAATGGCACGGATGAAACCACATTCAAGGGTAAAGATATTAATGGCGAGACTATCGCTGTAGATGAGATTAGCGTTTGGGAACTTGCGATGGCGGCTAATTTACAGTTCACCGAGAGTATTGGGCTTGACATCGGCGGTCAGGTTTTTTTAGCTGATAATGATGAATATTATGAGGGAACGAAATGGAACAACGGTGGCACTGAGATGGATGGTTTTAAAGGTTATGCGTTTAATAATTTGTGGACCATATTCGCCGGTTTGAGATTTAACTGGAATGAGAACATTGCATTAAAAGGTATTTTCTATCATCAGCAGTGGGATATTGAGAAGCCGTGGCCGAAAGCTGAAGATGATGTAAATAGTAATAATTGGGGTTGGAAAGATCTTCTTAATGAAGACGATGCGAACCATTGGGCAGTTATGATCGACATTTCTCAGGCTGCTTTGAAATTTTCCAGTTTATGGCTTGAGTATGGTCAGTATGATAAATACTTCTTCTCACCTTGCGGACTTAATGGCTATAATGGTGGAAGCTTGTTCGGTACAAATAGCACGGTTCTTCCTAGTAGCATAGATGACGATGTTAAGTACTGGCGTGTGGCGCTTGGTCAGGAGTGGAATGACAGCTGGGCTACTCATTTGTTCTATTATGGCTATGATTTCGGTAATATGTTTGGAGATAATGCGGATAAAGGTATGGAAGTGGGCGTAGGTGTACGTTACAGACTCAATCCTAGCACTACGATGGGACTTAACTATGTACACGTTGACAACGGTGGAGATGGCAATAACACCGAAGATAACCTTGTTAGATTCCGTACGAAAGTCAGTTTTTAATTTGAGTGAATGTTGTTGAAGAAGTTTTAAATTTTGAGTTTTGAATAAGTAAATTTTTCGGAGAGGCTTTGAAATTTTGGGGCTTCTCCGATTTTTTTTGCGTTGCGCTTCCATAAATTTTTTTATTGTTTGATTTTACGGGAAGTTTTATTTTTCGGCTTTGAATTTGTATGTAAATTTTTATTTTTATTGTCGTCGTTATTATTATTATTATTATTATTTTGCTGAGACGGCAACTGTTTAATATTTTCTCTCACAATTTCCGGGACTTTTATAAATTTTTTACGCGCATTATTTTCTTCGGCGTTCCACTCTTTGCCGGCTTTAACTGTTTCGCTGAATTTTTCAAAGTCATCAATTTTTACACCGATTAAACGCCCGGACGGACATCTTATATTTACAATTTCATGACTCACATCTAAACTCTCAAGCGTGTAAATTCCATCGTCAGTTTTTATTTTTGCACCGGGACCGGGTAATTTTTGCCACAATTCGCTATATAAATTTTGTTCGTACGACATGCAACACATTAAACGGCCGCATAACCCGGAAATTTTTGTAGGATTTATTGCGATCCTCTGCTCCTTCACCATTTGTATACCAATAGGCGTAAACTCCCGAAGCCAATAACTGCAACAACATGGCCGGCCACATGAAGCAATCCCCCTCACGATCCTGGATTCATCACGCGCTCCAATCTGACGCATTTCAATCCGCGTTTTAAATTCGTGCGCCAAATCCTTAACATATGAACGGAAATCTATACGCTGATCTGACGTGAAATAAAAATATAATTTCTTGCGATCTAACATATACTCAACATCTACAAGTTTTAAATTTAATCCGTGTTCGCTTAAAATTTCACGCGAACGTATCAACGCATCATCCTCTTCATGCTTAACGTGTTCAAATTCTATAATGTCGCTTGAATCTATTTCCCTTAAAAATTCTACATCCTCTATAAATTGCGCTTCCGGACTGTCTATAATATTGCCGGAAATTTTATAATTTTCTGAAACTTGACCGTTTAAAATTCCGTGCTCAAGTCCGCGACATGTCTTTAAAATTACGTTGTTACCCTTTAAATTATTTATTTGCTCGTCCGAAATTTCCGTAAATCCCAAATATCTCGGCTTGCCAAATACCGTTAAATATCTAGCCAAAATTTTTTATATCTCCTGTTAAGTTCAAATTAAATTATTAAATTATTAAATTATTAAATCATTAAATATTCTCTCGAAATTATTATTATTATTTTTATCATTCTCGATTAACGCTAAAATTATTAAATCCTGCAGCATCAAAACAGATAAATTATTTTTACTCGCAAGCAATTTTATTTTTTCAAGCTTTAACGCCAAATTTAAATTTTTATTCTCAATTTCATAATTAACCCAGCCGTTTAAATCGTCGCAAATCTTATTTATATTTAATTCAGCTTTATTTTTATTATTTTCGCTTAACCATTTGAGCCAATCGCTTTTATTAACCGGAGTTTTTAAAATGCCACTCTCATTAAAATTATTTTCATCATCTGTCAAAACATCATAACGAGAACGGCTTTTTAACGTCGGTAAAAATTTTTTCCCATCCTCCATTAAAAATATTATCCGCGCATATCCCGGAGGCTCTTCTGTTATTTTTAATAAGCTGTTCGCCGCTGGTAATAATAATTTATCCGCTGAAATTATGAAAATTAATTTATATCTGGAATTTAACGGCTTTATTTTTATTGCGTCAATTAAATTTCTGCAGGTGTTTACGTCCGCTGCCTTCTCAAATGAACCTGCAATTATAAAATTTGGATCGTTCTCTGAATTTTTATACTCGCCTAAAATTTTTTTTGCAAATCCCTTTATTATTTCTTCATGCCACTTAACCGGCGCAACTATCGCACGGCATTGAGGGTCATCCTCCTTTAAAATTTCCTGCCACCTTACATTAATAGCGAGATCAGACAACCTTTTATTTCCTCCATTAGTGCTAATGCTTTAGTTTTATCGCCCTCATATTGAAACGCTTCCTCTAATTCTTCCATAGCTTCCTGAGCGCGTTCAATTGTAATATACATTTTTCGATCAGTCTTGCGCCAACGCATATCACGCCGTATTTTCATGCCCTTTGCTGCCCGCTTTAATAATTCATGTAAAACATTTCTGTATTCTTCAATTAATTTGCTGCTCGGAAAAACTGATAACTTGTCAGATAATTCATATAATTGATCAAGTAAATTTTCAAGTTCAGCCGTCTCCATCGCAGAGTCAAACGAAAAACCCGAAGCCGATATCGAACTCGCAGGAGCTGGAGCATTATGGCTATTATTTGAACCGTATTCAATTCTTCCGGGCTGGTGCGAAGTTCCTGTATTAGTTCCTCCGCGCTTTATCTGGATGGCCATCGGCTACGTATCTCCGAAGTTATTTTATTAAAAGTGTCGATTATGCTCAATTCATCAACGTTAATATTTATAATACGCTCCTTATTTTCCTGCGCTATTTTCAAATACGAATCTGAAATTTTTTGCATAAACTCTAAACCTTCAGCCTCAAATCTATCATGGCCCGGCCTAATCTGTAAACGATTACTCGCAACTTTTGGCGATATGCTTAATAAAATCGTTATATCAGGTTCGGGAAAATTACACGCCGAAATAATTTTTTTAACTTGATCCCGATCTAAATCATGCCCGCCCGCTTGATATGCTTCCGTAGAATCGTTATAACGTTCGCAAATAATATTTTTACCGGAATTTAACGCAGGTATAATAATTTGGCTCAAGTGTTCGGCTCTGTCAGCTAAAAATAAAAATAATTCACCCTTTGGCGAAAAATCTTCTTGTAAAATAAAATTTCTCAAAAAACTCCCGCCATGCCAGCCGCCCGGCTCAAATGTCTTAATAGTCTCATGGCCGGTAAAATCTTCAAGCCAACGCGTTAATAAAACTGATTGCGTGCTCTTCCCGCAGCCGTCAACACCTTCAATTGTTAAAAATATGCCTCGATTAATATTAATATTCAAAATTTATTATTCATTCCTTATCGTGATCGGGAATTTCATTTCACCGTCTATAAAATATTCTGTCCCGAAAATTTTTAAATTGCCTTCTCGTATCCTGCGTAATTTCGTCTCGCTTAAATATTCATTTTCCTCCGGGAGCATTTCAAAATCAGGCGTAATATTTTCATTTTCGTTTTCGTTTCCCGATTTTGCATTTTTCAGAGCGTTGTTAATGTTATCGGCATTCAATTCAATTATTAACTCGTTATTTGCATCGAGCGCTTTTATTTCATTTAACATTCTGTCGAGTCCGTCAATTGATTTTAATCCCTGTTCAACTGCTAGCTGGCTCAACGGGTGAAAACTTCCGCCCCTCACAATAACTTCACAAACTCCGCCGGCATCTTCCGGAATATGCATTTTAAATTTTTTCTCAAAAGGTTTATTGCGCCAAGCACGCAATTTAATAGTAATTATAATATCTTCGCCGGGTGATGCTTCGTTTACAGTTTTCACGCTCTCAATTATTAAAGCTTTCGGGCGTTCTGTCGCTTCAACGTTAAAAATAAATTTCGCCGGTAAACTTTTTTTAAACGGTTGCGTTAAATAAGCTCCGATAATTTGCAATGATTGTTTAAAAGCGTTATCGATCACATTATCATCAGAATAAAATATTTCTTTGCGGGTCCAGCCATTTTTTATATTTTCGTTCTCGATTCTTAAAATTACGCTAATTGTCCCGTTACCTTTTCGCTTCCATGCTTCTTCAGTTAAACCCGTTAAAATTCCTTCGAGTGAACTTTGTATTAAAAATTCATCTGACGCAACATTAAATTTATAATTTTCGCGGGTTTCATTATCAGCATTATAAAAATTAAATTCAACCGGGACGTATTCGGGAAATTTATTCATAACTCCGCCGATTCCTGCTTTACGATCCTGTAAAATAGTGCCGTTGATATTTCCGGAACTCGCCAATTTAAACGGGAATGAAATATTTTTTACAGTCTCATGAACGTAAGCGCTCGAACAAGGGAAATTTATTTTACCGCGATTTAAAATGCTATGTCCAAAAGCTATAAATTTATCGTCGCTAGAAATTGCCGTGACGGTTCCAGCCCCAGCGATCTCGACATCTCCCCAAACTATTAGCGCAGCCATTGAGTCGCCGGGCTTAAATTTTTTATTTTTATTTGGATTTGGATTTAAATTTAAATTATTACTTTCATTACTATTTTTTACGCCGTTAATAATTTCAGTGCCTAAATTTTCCGCAAATTTTTCAAGCTTCTTATTTAATTTTATTCCCGATAACGTTAAGCTATTCAGCGAAATTAAATTTTTACCGCTTATAATTCTGGTTTCGTCATCAAAAATTTTACACATGTCTTCAATTGGCGTAACCATTGCCAGTTTATGATCGCCAAAATCCCAACCACTGCTAACAGCTCCGATCAATTTATTTTTTATATAAACCGGAGAGCCGCTCATGCCCCGCGCTAATTCGTGATTCAGCATTTTTATTAAAATTACGTCCGAAATATTTTTATTTGGCTTTTGACTGATGACGCTTATAATTTCGACTGGAATTTTTTCGGGTTCTGTTCCCTTTAAAACCGTCAACATATATCCAGCATCACCGGGTTTAATTTCTCGTGCTGATAAAACAGGATCAAGCGGAACAAAATTTTTAAAATTAATATTATCATTTGCATTTGCATTTAAATTTATATTTTCAGCAGGATATAACAGGCTTAATATTATCAATAAAATTTTAAACATTATTTTTTGCTCTCATGTTCAAATATGACATTATAAAATTATTAATATCTCCATCTAAAACTGCCTGAATATTTCCAGTTTCGTAATTAGTTCTATGATCTTTAACGAGCGTATAAGGGTGCAAGACATAAGATCTGATTTGACTGCCCCAAGTAGATTCTTTTTTGTCGCCGACGACTGAAGCCAATTCATTTTTACGATCTTGTAAAGCAATTTCATATAATCTGCTTTTTAAAACGTGCATTGCGACTTGTCTGTTCATGTGTTGAGATCTTTCATTTTGGCAAGTCACAACGATCCCGGACGGTAAATGCGTAATCCTCACGGCTGAATCAGTTCTGTTTACATATTGGCCGCCTGCACCGCTCGCTCTGAAAGTATCAATTTTTAAATCTTCGGGCTTTATTTCAATGTCTACATCGTCCGAAAATTCCGGAGAAATTAAAACTGAAGCGAAACTCGTGTGCCTTCTGTGAGCTGAATCAAATGGCGAAATCCTCACTAATCTATGTACACCGCGTTCAGCTTTTAAAAATCCGTATGCGTGATCACCTTCAATTAATGCTGTTGCGCTTTTAATTCCGTTTCCTTCGTCTTCGTTTGCTTCGATGATTTTAATTTTAAATTTTTCCCGTTCGCAATATCTTACGTACATCCGCAATAACATTCCTGCCCAGTCCTGTGAATCAAGTCCGCCGCTTCCTGCATGAATCATTAAAATGGCGTTCGAGTTGTCGTAATCATCGTTCAGCAATAATAATAAATTCTGATGTTCAATAAAATTTTTTAAATCTGAAATTCTGTTTATAAATTCGTTTTGTAAATCTTTGTCGTCTTCGTCGCGTAAAATTTCGGCTAAAGTTTCAAGCTCATCAAATTCCGAGTTAATATATTTCCAGCTGTTTAAACGTGAATTTAAATCCGATAAACTTTTTAAAATATTTTCATGTCCTTCGCTCGTCCAAAATTCCGGCGCTGAAGATTTTTGCTCAAAAATTTTTATTTGCGCGCTTAAATTTTCCGGGTCAAAGACTGTCCTGCATAGAGCTTTTTAATTCCTGCAGTTCCTCCATTTCCTGTTTTAAATTTAAATTCTGGTTCATGTTAAAAAAAATCCTCCGTGATAAACAAAAAAGTAAATACGAATTATAGCGCACCCCACCCGCCTGCCATATGATTAAAAAAAATATCAGCGTAATTTTATATGTTATACTTACCAAATCACACACGCCTAAAATTTTTATTTTCAAAGGTGCAGGAAATTTTTAAATTTTTTTTAGGCGGAGGATAATTAACCTTTGGGAGGTAGTATTAAATTGGCAGTAGCGAGTATGAAACAATTGCTCGAATGCGGAGTACATTTCGGCCATCAAACAAGGCGCTGGAATCCAAAAATGAAACCTTATATTTTCACCGAACGCAACGGAGTTTATATAATCGACTTGCAGAAAACTGTAAAAGGTCTCGATAAAGCTTACGAATTTATTCGCAAAACAGCTGAAGAAGGCGGACACGTTTTATTTGTCGGAACTAAAAGACAGGCGCAGGAAACTATCAGAGACGAAGCTACACGCTGCGGACAATATTATATTAATCAACGCTGGCTCGGAGGATTATTAACAAATTTCCCGACAATCAGAAGACGTATAAGCCGCATGCTCGAATTACGCAAATATGACGAAGAAGGAACTTGGGATAATTTCAATAAAAAAGAAACAGCAGCCCTCAAAAAAGAACAGATTAAACTTGAAAAATATTTGGGTGGCATCGCTGCAATGGGAAATATTCCAGATGCAATTTTTTTAATTGACCCCAGACGCGAAGAAAACGCAATTTCAGAAGCCCGTAAATTAGGAATCCCCGTTGTTTCGATCGTTGATACAAACTGCGACCCGGAATTAATTGATTATCCTATTCCAGGAAATGATGACGCTATCAGAGCTATTAAATTAATTACAGGTTTAATGGCAAATGCAGTTATTGAAGGCCGTCAAGGTGAAGATGCTGTTATAATTCCTGTTCAGGCTCTCAGCGCACCCGAAGCAATCGCAGACGAAGAATTATTAGCGACCCGCGAAAGATTACACGAAGAATACGAAGGAAATATTGACGACGAAATTACGGAGGATTAATTTATTATGGCCGAAATCACAGCAGCAAAAGTAAAAGAATTAAGAGAGCGCACAGGCTCCGGCATGATGGACTGCAAAAAAGCATTAGCCGAAACTGGTGGCGATATGGAAAAAGCTATTGATTATTTACGCGAAAAAGGTTTAGCCAAAGCAGCCAAAAAAGCAGAACGCAGCGCTAAAGACGGCAGAATTTTCCATTATGTTCATAATAATTTTAAAGTCGGTGCTTTACTCGAACTCGACACGGAAACGGATTTTGTCGCAAGAACTGACGAATTTAACGAACTGGGGCACGAAATTTCTATGCAAATAGCCGCAGCTAATCCGTTATATATTCGTCCTGAAGATGTTCCGGCGGAAGTTTTAGAAAAAGAACGCGAAATTTATAAACAGCAATTGCTCGAAGATCCAAAAAATAAAAATAAACCCGCTAATATCCTCGATAAAATTATTGACGGGAAAATCGCAAAATATTATGAGCAAAATTGTTTACTCGAACAGGAATATATACGCGATTCCGATAAAAAAATTAAAGACCTCGTTACGGCCATGATCGCAAAATTAGGTGAGAATATTGTCGTAAAAAGGTTTGCAAGGTTTACGATCGGAGAATAATTTATTTAATTTTTATTTTGATTGCCCGGTAAAAATTTTAATGCCGGGTAAATTTTTTAATTTTTAATTTTAAATCAGGAGATTTTGTTACATGCCGAAATTTAAAAGGATTTTGCTTAAATTATCTGGTGAAGTATTAGCCGGTGTAAATAAATTTGGTCATGATTTTGAAATAATTAATAATTTTGCCGGTGAACTCGAAAAAATTTTAAATTCTGGTATTCAAATAGCTATAGTTGTTGGCGGCGGAAATTTAATAAGAGGACGCGATATAAAAAAATTTGGAGTCGATAACGTTATCGCCGATTCTATGGGAATGCTCGGAACTGTTATGAACGCTTTAGCCTTAAAGGATGCTTTATTACGCAAAAATATTCCTGCGCAAATTCTTTCAGCTGTAAATATGCCTCCAATTGCTGATTTATATAATCGTGATAGAGCGTTAAAATTTCTAGAGTCTGGAAATATTTTAATTTTTGCTGCTGGAACTGGACACCCGTTTTTTTCGACTGATACAGCTGCAGCATTGAGGAGCGCTGAAATAAAAGCAGACTGCCTAATAAAAGGCACGAAGGTAAACGGAATTTATGATAAAGACCCAGCGAAATTTAAAGACGCGAAATTTTTGCCGGAATTAACATTTTCCGAAGCCCTTAAAAATAATATTCAGGTGATGGATTCGGCAGCTTTTGCGATTTGTCGCGATAATAAAATTCCTGTTTGGGTCATGAACATTCAAGATAATAATAATAATTGGGCTGAAAATATTATTAATAATAATAATTCAAATGCCGGCACACTTGTAAAGGAGGATTAAATTTAAAAATGGCTGATGAAATAAAAATTCTCCGCGATAACATGGACAAAGCAATATTATTTTTGCAGAATGAATATTTAGCTATAAGAACCGGGCGCGCACATCCCGGACTCGTAAACGACATTAAAGTCGATTATTACGGAACTCCTACGCCGTTAAAAAGTTTATGTAATATTACGATTCCGGAAGGCCGCGTGATTCAAATTGCTCCGTTTGATAAGACTTCACTTAAAGCGATCGAGAAAGCAATTTTAGCCGCAAATATCGGAATGACTCCGCAGAATGATGGCACAATTATACGCCTAACATTACCGGAATTAACACGAGCCAGAAGAGTAGAATTAACGAAACTGCTCGCGAAAAAGGCAGAAGAGTCCCGTGTAGTAATACGAAATTACAGGCGCGACACAATTGAAATTTTGAAGAAGCAGGAGAAAAACTCCGAAATAACCGAAGACGATTTAAAGAAATTCACGAAAGAAGTTCAGGACGTTACGGATAATTATATAAAGAAGATCGACGAAATTTATAAATTAAAAGAAAAAGAAGTACTCGAAGACTGATTTTATTTTAAATTACGAGGGGTAAATAAATCATGACTGAAGAAATTAGCCAATATAATTCTCCTGGATATTCGATGTTTAAGGCGAAATTAAAAAAATTAATTGGAATCGATTTAAATTCATATAAAGAGCAAATACACCGGCGCACACATGAATTAATGAGTCGCTGGGGGGCTAAAGATTACGACACATATTTTGACATGATCAAAAATGATGAGAAGAAATTACGCGAATTTTTAGATCACCTGACGATAAACGTTTCAGAATTTTTCAGGAATAAAGAGCAGTGGTTTAAATTGCGTGATAAATTGATCCCGGAATTAATTCAGAAACGAGGCTCAAGACATTTAAAATTATGGAGCGCAGGTTGTGCAACAGGTGAAGAGCCTTATTCACTTGCGATTTTGTCAGCTGTTTGCGGTTTGGATAAAATAAATCCTGTTTTGGCTGTAGATATTGATCAGGGAGCTATCTCGATAGCGCAAAAAGCTAATTACAGAAAGGCACAATTAATAAACGTTCCAAAAGAATACGTGCAAAAATATTTAACGAGCAGAGACGGCGGAGAAACTTACGATGTGAACCCCGATATAAAACAGCGTGTCAGCTTTAAGCGTATGAACATGATCGAGGATTCATTCGGGTATAATTTCGATTTAATTTTATGTCGCAACGTAGTAATTTATTTTACGGCTGAAACAAAAATGAAATTGTACAAAAAATTTTTTGAGGCTCTAGCCCCCGGCGGTTATTTTTTGGTTGGCGGAACTGAGCAAATTTTTGGCTATCAGCAAATAGGTTTTGAATCAGCTGGACCGTTTTTATACACGAAAAAATAAATTAATAATTAAATAAAATTAATTAAAAAGAAGAGTAACGGGCAATGTACGAATTTTCAGTAACGCAAACGGTGAATAACGCTATATTAAATTTATGTGAGCAAGCCGGTTGGGATAAAGTAAAAAAAATTTTGGTGAAAGTGGGAGGCATCAGGAAAGTAAATCCGGAATTGATGTCATATATTTTCACTGTTTTATCTGAAGGCACTCCGACTGAAGGCGCGACATTTTCCGTTATGTGTTTGCCTGTTACTCTAAAATGTAAAGCTTGCGGGCGAAAAGGTTACAGGGATGACGGTGAAATTATTTGCCCATCATGCGGAAGCAAAGACGTAAAAATTTTATCTGGTTCAGAAATTTCGATCGAGTCTCTAGAAGTTGAGAAAAATCATTAAAAAAAAATTTTATGCAGTTCCGAAATATTATTTTTATAAACAAATTAAAATGATTAGGCAAAACAAAAAATTAAAATAAAGATCATGAACGAAATAAAAGAAAATATTTTAAATTTAAATGAAGATAATAACGAGATTTTAAAACAATTGTCCAAACGTCAAAGGGAAGCAGCCGAATATATTGACGGTCATTTATTAGTGTTAGCCGGAGCAGGAAGCGGAAAAACTAGGGTTTTAACTCATAAAATAGCCTGGCTAGTGGCAGAAAAAATTGCTAAACCAAACGAAATTTTAGCTGTAACATTTACGAATAAAGCAGCAGGCGAAATGAAAGAACGAATTAAAAATTTAACCGGCGATGATTATAAAAAAATTTGGATCGGAACTTTTCACGGATATGGCTTAAATTTTTTGTTCAGACATAAGGAAGAAATTTATAAAATTGCAGGACTGCGCGAAGGTTTTACGATTTTTGACCGCAAAGACAGTTTAGCATTACTGAAAAACATCATGAAGGAATTTAAATCGCCTGAAAGTTTAACCCCTGCCAGCATGATGGATTTAATATCAAGGGATCGCATGTTATGGTCTCCGTTTCCGCATGAAGGTCTGCTTAATGATCACGGTTTCGCGATCTCCAAAAAATACCGGAATGAATTGCGTGAACGTAACGCCGTAGATTTTGATGATTTAATAATTTTACCGTTAGAGATCATGGAATCTGATAAGCACGTAAAAGAACGCGAACAAAATAAATTTAAATGGGTTTTAGTTGACGAATATCAGGACGTTAATATCCCGCAGTATTGGCTGTTAAAAAGATTTTTGGTCGGCGAAAAAACAATTTTAAACGTCGTTGGCGATCCCGATCAATCAATTTACAGGTGGCGCGGTGCAGAAATAAAAATGATCCTGAATTTCGAAAAGGAATTTTATAACGCTAAAACTATTATACTAGACGAAAATTACAGGTCCACAAAAAACATTTTGGAAGCATCAAATTATTTAATACGCAACAACACCGAACGCCTAAAAAAAGATTTATACACGGTGAGAGCTTCCGGCGAAAAAATTTATAATTTACTTGCGAGAAGTGATTTTCAGGAAGTTGATTTTATTGCGACCGAGATTGAAAAATTATGCTCGATTATGGGCTATAAATACAGCGACATCGCAATTTTATACCGTCAAAACTCCATGAGCAGAATTATAGAAAAAAAATTAATCGAGGAAAAAATTCCATATAAAATTATAAGAGGTTTAGCATTTTATGACCGCATGGAAGTCAGGGATGTTCTGGCGATTTTGAGATTTGCTTTAAATCCTTCGGATCGTGCAGCGTTTGAAAGAGTTTCAGACTTCGCAATAAAAGGAATGGGCGCAAAACGTCAAGCAGATTTTGAAAACTGGATCGATTCACCGGAACAAAAGGAATTATTAAACGAACCCGGAAAAATTTGGAGCTTGATCGCCGGAGGAGCTTGGCAGGTAAAAGGCGAAGCAGGTAAATCAATGCAGATTTTTGCCGGTCACGCTTGCCAAATTCTGGAAATGTCCGACAAAGGAATAATTAACGCAATAGATTACGTATTAAAAGATTTAGGCTACGAAGAATATTTAAAGACTACTCAGCCGGAAAATTTTGGCGAAAGGATCAACAACGTACAAGAATTAAAATCAGTTGTTCCAGAAGGAAATTTAATTGAAACTTTAGCCGAAGCTACTTTATATACTGATGCTGATATTAACGAAGAAAATGAAGAGGACGCAATAAATTTAATGACGTTACATGCTGCTAAAGGTCTGGAATTTCCAGTAGTATTTATAATCGGGTTGGAAGAGGGAATTTTTCCGCACAATAATTCGAAGACTGATCCCGAAGATTTAGAAGAGGAACGCAGATTATGTTATGTTGGGATGACCAGAGCTGAGGAGAGATTATATTTAACGGCGGCAAAAACGCGCAGATTATACGGGACAGTTGTTGAAAATGATTTCTCAAGATTTTTATATGAAATTCCCGACGGATTAAAACGCGTTGATGACAGGGGAACGAGGAGCAGTATTTTTAATTCTTATTCGCATGAGAGGTCGCGCTCTGGTTTTAGTTCTGACAGAAAAAATTTTAATTCCCGTCGAAATCATTGGGGCAGGAAATAAAAAATAAAATTATGGCTCGAATAGCTTTAACAGGTGAGATCGGTGCGGGAAAATCTACGGCGGCTAAAATTTTGGCTGAAAAATTAAATTATGAATCATTTAACGCTGATTTAATTGCTAAAGATTTATGGCAGAACGAGAATATTAAAAATAAATTGATATCGCATTATAAAAATTTTATTCTTGATGAAAATAATAATATCGATTTGAAAAAGTTGGCGCAAATAATTTTTAATGACAATGACGAGTATAAATTTTCATGCAAATTAATTCACCCCGTTGTAATGTCCGAATTAAAAAAAATTTCAGGCTATAATTCAGTTATTGAAATTCCGTTAATATTTGAGGCCGGGTTTTATGACTGGATAAATTATATTTTATATGTCGGTGCAGATTTTGAGAGCAGGTTAAAACGCTGTGAAATTCAAAGAGGCTGGAGCAAAAATGAATTATTACGGCGCGAAAAATTTTTAATGCCAAGAGAAGAACGAATTAAATTAAGCGATTATATAATTTATAACGATGGCGATTTAAAGGACTTGGAACGCGAAATATTAAAATTTATTGAATGGCTCAATAAAACGGGAAAATAATATAATTTCATGGCCGAATTTTTTTATTTTTAAGGAGAGAGTTTTTTACATGGACGAAAATAATAATAATAATAATATGATTCCAGAACGCAGAAATATACCAGATGAATTTAAATGGGATCTCGAAGCGATTTATAAAAATATTGAAGACTGGCAAAAAAATTTTGATGAGATAAATTTAAAAATTAACGGGCTTGAAAATTATTCAGGTAAATTAAATACTGGGCCTGAAATTTTATTAAAATTTTTAAAGGATAATGAGGCCGTCACCTTTGAATTAAATAAATTATATGTTTACGCAAATATGAAAAGCCATGAAGATTTACGCGAGACGAAGCCCCAAGAGTTAGCAGGTTTAGCAGAAAATTTAATGATCAAATATAATTCTGCAACGGCATTTTTTGAGCCTGAATTATTAGCACTGCCCGAAGAATATTTAAACGAGTGCTTAAAGCATGAAGGACTTGAATTATATAAATTTTTCATCAGGAAATTATTAAGGTCGCGCGAACATATTTTAAGCCATCACGATGAAATTTTACTGGCACAAGTTTCAGAATTAAGCGCAATCCCTGAAAATGTTTTTACACTTTTGACCGATGCGGATTTAAAATTCCCTAATATTCGCGACGAAGACGGAAATTTAACGGAATTAACTGAAGAACGCTGGTATAAATTCAGTCAAAGCAAAAACAGAGAAGTCCGCAAAAATGCATTTATTGGAATTTACGGGACTTACGAAAAATTTAAAAATTCGATTGGCGCATTATATGCCGGTTCAGTCAAGGGAAATATATTTTATTCTAAAGCGCGTAAATATAAAAATTCTTTGGACATGGCTCTATTTAGTGAGAATGTTCCGGAGAGCGTTTACAATAACGTAATAGACACTGCGAAAAATAACGCGGATTTAATGCATAAATTAATTTTATTGCGCAAAAATATTTTTAAACTTGATGAATTTCATTATTATGATTTAAATGCCCCAGTTATAGACGAGCCTGAAGAAAAAATAAATTTTGATCGTGCTTGCGATATTGCGTTAAAAGCTCTTGCACCGTTGGGAGAAGAATATATTAAAAATTTTGAGACCGGTTTAAAATCCCGCTGGATAGATATTTACGAGAACAAAGGCAAACGCAAGGGCGCATATTCTTGGGGAAGTTACGGTACACATCCGTATATATTATTAAATTATAATGGGACTTTACGCGATGTTTTTACGTTAGTTCATGAAATGGGACACAGCCTGCACAGTTATTATTCGCATGAAAATCAGCCGCAAGTTTACGCGGATTATACGATTTTATTGGCTGAAGTAGCTTCGACAACAAACGAGGCGTTATTACTTGGATATTTATTAAAAAATTCTGAGGGCGAAAATAATAAAAAATGGCTGTTAAATTATTATTTTGATATGGTGCGGACGACATTTTACAGGCAAGCGATGTTTGCGGATTTTGAGCGCGAGGCACATAATTACGCAGAATCCGGAAAAATTTTAACGCCTGAATACATGTGTAATTTATGGAAAAATTTAAATGTTTCGTGTTACGGTTCAAATATGAAAATTGATGATGAATTATGTTCTGAATGGGCACGGATTCCGCATTTTTATTCGGCGTTTTATGTTTATAAATATGTTACTGGTTTTACGGCGGCGAATGCTTTTGCGAGTTCAATTTTAAATAATGAGAATGAAGCCGTATCGAGATATATAAATTTTTTGAAGAGCGGCGGGAGCGATTACTCATTAAATATTTTGCGCCGTGCCGGAGTAGATTTAACAAGCTCGGAACCTTTTGAGCGGACAATGAAATTATTTTCTGAGAGATTAGACGAAGGGTTTAAAGCATGGGACATAAAATTAAATTAATAGCGTTTGATTTAGATGACACGTTATTAACCCGCGAAAAAAAATTAACGCCTGAAAATTTCAAAGCATTAACACGAGCAGCTGAAGCCGGTGTTAAATTAGTTCCGACGACCGGGAGATTTTGGGGAGCTGTCCCGGAAATTGTAAAAGCACCGGAATTTAAAATAAATTATTCGATTACTGCGAACGGCGCGGAAATATTTGACACTGTTAATTTAAAAGTTATTTCAGAATTTAAAATCCCACTTGAGCGCGCATTAAATATTATGAGAATTTTTGAAGATTTAGGCGTTGTGTATGATGCTTTTATCGATGGTAAAGGAATGATCTCTCAAAAAAATTTTGAAAAATTAAAAAATGTCGCTCTCGATGAATATCAGTTTAAATTATTGCATGATTTGAGAACGCCAGTTGAAGACGTGAAAATATTTGCTGAAAATCTCGGCCATGATGTTCAGAAGGTGCAATTATTCACGCTGGATAAAAATTTGCGAGGAAATTTATTAAACGCGTTTAAAATAGTTTTGCCGTTAAATTCTGTTTCATCGTCTGTTCCGAACAATGTCGAAATTAATGACATAAAAGCTAACAAGGGCGATGCATTAAAAAAACTCGCTGAATATTTGGGCTTTGGAATTGAAAACGTTTTAGCGTTCGGCGATGGTTTAAATGATATTTCTATGATAAAAAATGCGGGCATCGGTGTAGCGATGAACAACGCAGTAAAAGAATTAAAAGATGTTGCGGATTATATAACGTTAAACGATTGCGATAACTCAGGAGTAGCGGAGGGAATTTATAAATTTTGCGACTTGTAATTTTTATTTTGATAATAATATTTAGCTCGTTAGATTTTGTAATAATAAATTTATTTCGCGAGCATTTAAATTTTACATATAATCCCGGTATAGCCTTCGGAATTTTCAGGAATATTCCGGGATTTTCGTTGCTAATACAAATTATTTCGAGTTTAATATTATTGTGCGTTACGTATTTTACGAGGGATAAGCTCATAAAATTATTTTTGGCATTAATGTCAGCCGGAGCGATCGCAAATTTATTATCCAGAATAATTAACGGCCATGTAATAGATTATATTCCGATGATGATTTTTGATATAAATTTTAATATAGCCGATTTAGAAATTTTTTGCGGGGCATTCGTAATATTTTTAATTCATTTATTTAATAATACGTTGGATCAAAAAACTGCCGGAACGAAATAAAAAAACGCTCCAGCAGAAGAATAATTATTTACAGTTTAAAAAAATTTTTCGTAATAGCCAAATATAAATATTATGAGCATTATGACAGGTATCACATATTTAAAATATATATGCAACATTTTAGGAAATTTTAAACCGTTTCCAGCGTCTACTTCTTTTATAAAATTATCCCAGCCCCAGCCGTATTTTGTTGTGCAGAATAATAAATATATTATCGAACCTAATGGCAGTAAATTATTGCTCACAATAAAATCTTCAAGATCCAAAATCATCGTGCCTTCACCTAATGGCTGAACATCCGACCATAAATTAAAGCCTAATGCGCACGGAATCGAAAATAAATATATTATCGAACATGCTATTACGCAGGACCTCTGACGCGATAAATTTAAAGCATCCATTATGCCGGCTATAATATTTTCGGTTACAGCTATTACTGTAGAGAGCGCAGCAAAACTCATAAACAGAAAAAATAATGTGCTCCAAATTCGGCCACTTGACATAAATGCAAAAGTGTTCGGCAGCGTCACAAATAATAATCCCGGACCGGCATCGGGTTCAATTCCATAAGCAAAACACGCCGGGAAAATTATTAAACCAGCAGTAAGCGCTACAACAGTATCAAGCCCGGCAATAATTAAACTTTCACCGGTTAGAGATTTATTTTTACTGATGTAACTCCCGAAAATCGCCATTGATCCCATTCCCACGCTTAACGTAAAAAACGCCTGCCCTAATGCTGCGTAGAGTGCTTCACCGATTCCGTGTGCTTTCAATTTTTCAAAATCAGGCTGCAAATAAAATTTTAATCCAGCGTCAGAACCATCAAGCGTTAAAGACCTTACGGCGAGTACGAACATTATAATTAATAAACATGTCATCATAATTTTCGTAATTCTTTCGACACTGCTTTTTAATCCAGGAAAACACACGCAAAATGAAATTAATACCGTCAATCCCATCCATGTTAATAAACTGTGCGGACTTGAAATTAAATTTTCAAATGTCAATCTTGCATAACCGACTGATAAACTTTTTAACCAGTTCGTAATACTTGAAATATTTTCAGCTGAAATATGCGGAAGTTTTTCGATTAAATTTTTTGCTTCGGATAATGTTCTGCCCTCAATAGAAAAAATTATGTCGTTTACATCAGAATTTGAAAGCCCATCAATATGCGTCACAAAAAAATTTGCTACATCAGTGCCGACATGTCTCTCAAGATAACCAACTGCAGAATAAAAAGTATATGCAAGCATCCAGCCAGTTATAACAGTGTAGAACATTAATAAAATAATATTCCCTGCCCAGCCAATCCAGCCCCATGCGCTCCAGATTTTATGGTCAGGACATAAATTTTTAAATGACTTCACCGAACTTGCATGCGAAGCCCTGCCCGTCGCAAATTCCATCGCCATTATCGGAGTTACAATTAAAATTAAAAATATTAAATAAATAAATATAAACGCCGCTCCGCCGTAATGTCCCGTTATAAATGGAAACCGCCATATATTTCCGAGACCTATAGCGCAACCGGCAGATAAAAATATAAATCCTAATCTAGAGCCTAAAGTTTCGCGCTTATCTGAAAAGTTCATAAAAAATTAATCCCTCCCTGAATAATTTAAAATTTATGAATATAATATCACCATAAAAATATAAATATTTGCTAACGAAAGAGGTAAATAAAATAAATGTCATCAAATGAAGCTATATTTGGAGTATGGGGCAGTCTGCAAATTGCTTTAAGTGGGTGGGGGTATGCTCCGTTTCATATTGTTGCGCATATATCGTGTTTAATAGTTTTCGCGATAATTTTTAATAAATTACAATCTGGAAATCAGAGCGATTCTCAAAGATTATTGACGCTGTTATGTCTGATTGAAATTTTATATTGTGCAGCGCAAATTATTAGAGTGCTGGTTGATGTAAATATTATTCCGATGAACTTAGTTTCACAATATATTTCTTCTGCTGCTAGTACTGGATTATTCAGCGTATTATTATGGGTGTTATTTCATTTTTCAATTTTCGATCTGAAAGCAAAAAAATTAGTCCCGAATAATTTTAAATTTAATTTTATTACGGCCATTCCAATGTTAATAAACGTAATTTTATTAAGCACGAGTCCAATTCACGGATTATATTTAAACTTGCGCGGAAGTACTATGACATTCGGGAGGCTGATAAATTTAAAAATAATTGCGGATTTATTATACCCTTTGACGGGGGCACTTTTAGTAATTTCAAAACGCCGTTTAATGACAAGATATGAACGTGAAAATATGTCTGTTGTTTCATTTTTGGCAATTTTCTTAATGTGTTTTGCTCCACTTCAATTATTTAATTGGAAATTTCCATTTTTATGTTATGTAATATTGATCACGAGCATAGTTATATATATGAATTATGCTGACAGTTTAGTGAGTTTGGACCCCGTCACCAGAATACCGAACAGGAACGCAGTATTATTGCATTTATTCGAGCGTTTAAAATCTGGAGTCGATCTCGATAAATTATACGTATTTCTTGTTGATGTCGAAGACTTATGGGACATAAATGACCGTTACGGAAGGGCGGAAGGCGACAGAGCTTTAAAAATAGTTACTGACGGGCTGAATAAATTTAGAGAGAATGAACATAAATGTTATATATCGAGATATGCCAGCTGTGAATTTATAATTATTGCGGACATTAACAACCGAAACGAACGGGATTTATTTATTGAACACATAAGAAATTATATTATTAATTCGGCCATGCACGCCAGAGCAAAATATATTATTCACGTAAATATCGGCTGGTCACATTATGAACAGTTCAGCAGGTCTGAAACGGTTTTGGGCTTAATCGAAGAAGCTGATCACATGATGAACGAGAATAAAGAGCAGAAAAAATTTGATGATTTATGGCAGAGTTCTTTTCACGATGAAAATTAAATCAGAGTAATTTATATAACTTATCCCCCCGAAAATAAATTTTATTTTTATTTTTATTTTAATAAAAAAAATAATTAAAAATATTCATAAGTAATAATATGGATACAAATGAAGGTAAAGATATAAAAAATGAAATAAAAATAATAATAATTGGGAACAGTAATACCGGTAAAACATCCTTCGTAAATAAATGGACCAAAGGAACATTCACAGATTTTTACAAGGCGACAGTCGTCTCTGAATTTTCTCATAAAATATATCAACACAAGGATAAATTTTATAGAATTCAATTATGGGATTTAGCCGGCCAAGATCAAAATACTCATATTACTAAAATATTTAGTAAAAATTCTCATGGATGTGTAGTATTATGTGATATAACAAATAAGGATAGTTTAAATGATACTTTAAAATGGAAAGAATCAGTTGATGAAAGTACAAGATTCATTGATAATGATATTTTACCTTCAGTATTAGTACAAAATAAAATCGATTTAGTTGATGAAGAAGCCTTGAAAGATGAAGAAGAAATTAAGAAATTCGCCGAAGATAATAAATTTATTGGATATTTTAGAACCTCAGTGAAAATGGGAGTAGGTGTTGATGAATGTATGGATTTCTTGATTGGAAATATTTTAGATAGAATTGAAAAATGCTCAAAGGATGGAAATAATCCTCTTGAAAAAGATGTTAAAAACTTGGTTTTAGAACATAAAAAAGCCGGAGAAGGAAATAATAATAGTGGTATGGGTGGATGCTGCTAAAAAAATAAATATGAAATGAATAAAATAAAAAGATAAAGTAATTTATTTCATTAATTTAAATAATTAAAATAAATTAAATAATCTTATTTATATATTTATGAAAGTTATATATCATGGGGATTGGGGATTGGGGATTGGGGATTGGG
>CALCEM010000078.1 GCA_937900285.1 uncultured Fretibacterium sp.
GATGAGATGAGATGAGATGAGATGAGATGAGATGAGATGAGATGAGATGAGATGAGATGATTCAAGCATACTCATTTTATTTTGTCAACCCCCATTTTTAAAATTATTTTTTTGATTCTACAAAATTCCCTCCAGATATTTTAACTTAAATTTATCCAGAGGGATCATTAATTTTTAATTTCGTTCATGATTCAATTTTTTAAAATTTTTCACGCCGCAGGATTTATAAACGCTTGCGATTGAATTTGATACGCCCTCACCGAAGCTAAAACCGAAGCTGCACCGTTTTTATTCGGGTCTCGCGAATCGTCAACATTTCCAGCAGGATCAATCACAGGCGTACCCTGAATTATTTTCGCGCTGAAATTATTTTTAGATTCTTCAGGATCATCATTATCATTTGAAATTTCCTGACGTGCCTGCATCGCCATTGCTGAAGCCTTCGCCGCAACTTTCATGTCCTGACTCGATGGATCATTCGGAGCTGTCGCAGCTGAACGAACTTTCTGCATATTTTCGAGAGTCTCCTCAGGTGTAGAACCAGCGCGCAAATGTATCGGAACTTCTCCGCCAGTTATGTAATTTTTACCGTCAGGGCCTTGAGTATATGTGTAACTTATTCCGCCCCCAAATTCTCCGGCTGATGCTTGGTGTGCATGTTCATGAGCTACGACTTCGCGTTGTGCACTTTCAAGCTCACGCACTTGAGCTTCTTCCTCTTCTGAAAGTTCATCATTATCGCGAATTTTATTATTATGCGCCTTTTGAGCCTGCTCAATTAAATTGCGTTCGTCTTCGCGCTCCTGTTCAAGCTCCTTGATTTTGCTCTGTAAATCCTGAACAGTAATCCCTCCGCCAACTCGATTTAATTCCGCTTCAGTGCCCTTCATCGTAACAGAAGCACCAGTAATATAACGCCGGCCATCTGTTCCAAGCGCATAATGATAAGTCGTCTGAACTTCTGCAGCAGACCCCAATTTTGCTTTTATAGCCTGCTCCTCAGATAAAATTTTTTGTTCTTGTTGTTGCTTTGATTCATCGGACTCGTTAATTTGGCTTAAATTTTTGAAATTATTAACGGGTTCTAAATATCCAGCCGATAACATAGACGTAACTTGTAAACTCATTTTTATTCACCTCCCAAAATTTTTAACGCATTATATTACAATTTCATAATTAATTCCCATAATATTATTTCAAAACCCGGCCACCCTTCGGAATAATTTGTTTTTTCCAAATATGAAAGTTTTACGGCCTTCATCATGAATTTTTTTATATTTTCTGCTCCGTAATTTCTTAATGCGTTATTTGCTTTCATTAGTGCGTATTTTTTCGCGGGATTTAATCCTATTGATTTTAATGCTTCGTCCTTATCGTTCGGAAAACATGCTAACATCATGGCCGGGCGTAATCTGTTAGTTAAAGCCGTTAAAATTATCATTACCGGATTTTTGCGCAGATATTTTAAACTTGAAGCAACATCAAAAATTTTATAATCGCAGACTCCATCCAAAAATTTTAATTGAGCTTGACCTCCCTCATCAAATGACAAATTTTGAACATCTGAAATTTTTATTTCTTTACCGTTTGAAAATATAAATAATTTATTTAATTCCGATCGTAATTCTTCTTGAGATTCTATATTGTCGCTCAATAAATTTATTGCGTCATCTGAAATTTTTATGTTATTTTGTTTCGCTAAATCTTCAAGCCATTTTTTACGGCCCCAAGGCGATACTGCAGGCTCCGGCGCAATAATTTCAATTTTGGATTTTATATTTTTCAGGCTCTTTAAATCCGAATTAAACAATAATATTAAATTGCAATCGGCGTTTTTGTCCTCAATGGCCGAAATTAATAAATCCGGAAAATTCCCCAAAATTTCCGCACTCTCAATTATTATTACTTCTTTCTGCGTAAATAATCCCGGTGCTAAAATGTTTTCAAATAAATTTTTCCAGTCCTTAAAATTATCAGCTTCATATTTGCCGGTTAAAGGCCAGCCGGATTTCTCAAGCTCCGAAATTTTTTCGCTTAATTGTCTGCGTTGTGCTTCGCCTTTTTCGATTGCTATTATATGCGGCATAATTATTTTATTTTAAATCTTTATTAAATTACGGATTGATCCATAAAGCCGGACGGATCGCAATATCATTATTACTGACACGATCGCCAAATAAATCAATTTTCCCGGACGAACTTACTACGCTCGCATAATTTCCGCTGTTGCCCGAAGACCTTAGCCACCAATAACACGCAAGCCCCTTAAAATTACATTTTCGAGCATCATCATCAGCAAAATAATCGGAGTTACTAGCCTCATCAGTGCTCAATAAAAATATTTTGCCGCGTTCTGGATCAGTGTAAATTTTTCCTGCTTCCTCTTCAGTGAAATTTATCGGCGAATTACTTCCATTAAGATATTTATAAATATTGCTGTCCGGCCATAAATTTGAACTGTCATCAAATTTTCTCTCAAATAATGCGTTCTTCGTGATGAGTAAAGCCCGGTTATTATTCTCATCGACATCTAAAACGAGCCAAGTTATTGCGGAGTCATGATATTTCCCAAATCTGTACGTGTCGCCGGCTCTAAAATTAAATTTTGCTTTGTTCGTCATCACTAGCATAATATACAATGTCAAAAATAAATTTAATACCGTTATACACAATATAATACTTAAAAATATTAAAACGGCTCGTGAAGTATGAGTCTCATTGCTCATCAAAAATTTTTCTCCTTAAAATGTCTCAGTCTCAATGCGAAATTATTTTTACATTTTATATTTTACATTTTATATATTTTAGGGATCATTATTTCATGACGGGATTTTATTTATTTTGCTAGACTGGAGGCGACACCCAGAATCGAACTGGGGATAAAGGATTTGCAGTCCTCGGCCTTACCACTTGGCTATGTCGCCTTAAAAAATCGTGAATATTTTAGCCGTCATAATTTAATCCGTCAAGTTTATAAAATTTTATTTGCTCCGTCCGAAGTATCGACGATATAAAAACTTGCGCTGCGTCCAGTTGATTTTTTATAATTTTCGCCGACTGAATTTTTAAACTCGTCAATAATATTTTTATCGACGATGCTGACCGTACAACCTCCAAAGCCTCCGCCGGTCATTCGAGAGCCGTAAACTCCGGGAATTTTCCAAGCTAATTCGGCTAAAGTGTCAAGCTCAAAAATTGTAACTTGATAATAATCGCGTAAAGAGATATGAGACTCATCCATTAATTTCCCGAATGCCTTTAAATCTCCGGCTTTTAATTTTTCCGTTGCGTTTAATGTTCTTGCGTTTTCATAAATTACATGTTTTGCGCGCTTAAAACTTTCGGGGTTTTTGATTGAGCCTGATAAATTTTCAAATTCTTCCGGTGTCAAATCGCATAAACATTTTATATTTTTCACGGTCTGAAGATCTTTTAAAGCGTTTTCGCATTGTTCACGGCGTAAATTATATTCAGAGCCTGCGAGCGAGTGCTGTACGTTTGAATTTGTAATAATAATTTTGCAGGAATCCAAATTTAAAGGAGCATAAGAATATTTTAAGCTTGAGCAATTTAATAATACAGCGTTATTTTTTTTGCCCATGCTGACGGCGAACTGATCCATTATTCCGCAATGCATTCCGACAAATTCATTTTCAGCGCGCTGGGAAATTTTAGCGAGGTCAACACCATCGAGGTTTAAATTGTAAAGTTCATTAAAAATTCTTGCTGTTAAAACTTCGATTGCAGCCGATGATGATAAGCCTGCGCCGTCGGGTAAATTGCCGTAATATAAAATGTCGATTCCAGAATTAAATTTATGTCCGAGATTTTGTAAAATGTTTATAACGCCTAAAGGATAATTAACCCATTTAATGCTGTCCTGTAATTTTATGTCACTAAAATTTATTTCAAACGGTGTTTTATTTTCGTCAAAATTTAATGAGCATAATCTGACCGAATTTCCCGGCCTCAAATTAGCGAGTGCATAAATTCCCAAATTAATAGCGCATGGGAAAACGTTTCCGCCTTCGTGGTCAGTATGTTCGCCGATTAAATTGACGCGGCCCGGAGCAAAAAATTTTGTGGGTTCAATATTTAGATCGGTTCCGTAAATTTTTTTAAATTCCTGTAAAATTATCTCGAACATTTTATTTTTATCCTCCTGAAATAATTTTTTTATTATTAGCTTTTTAATTTTAACATTTGGAGAATATTTTTTATTTTATTTAATTGCCTGTGATAGAATACGTAAAATTTAAACAGTATTTTAAGGGAGCAAGAATATCAGGAGCGATAATGAATTGTTAAGAATATTACAAATTTCCAGCTATATGTATCCCAGCATGGGCGGTATAGAACAAGTGGCGCGAGATATTGCCAACTCAATAGCAACGGTCGAAAGATACGAGCAAAAAATTATTTGCTTCAATGAAACAGTAAGTGACGGCGGTTATATTTGTAATAGGCGTGAAACAGTTCATGATAAAGTCGATGGCGTTGAAGTAATACGTTGCGGATGTTTTATGAAAAAGGCTTCTCAATCATTGTCATTTACTTTTGCAAGAGAATTAAAAAATTTAATGGAATCATTTAAGCCAAATATTGTAATTTTTCATTATCCCAACCCATTTGAAGCGCACTACCTTTTAAAATATGCTGATCAGGATTTCAAATTAATTTTATATTGGCATCTGGATATAGTTAGACAAAAATTTTTAGGTAAATTATTTCATTTTCAGACGCTTAAATTATTGAAACGAGCAGAGGCCGTGATCGCAACAAGTCCGTTATATATTGATGGGAGTCCGTATTTATCAAAATTTCGCGAAAAATGTACAGTGATCCCTAATTGTGTGGATGAAAATAGATTGAAAATTACTGATGCTATTCGTGAAAAAGCCGAAAAAATACGCGAGGATAATCCTCAAAAAATAATTTGTTTCAGTATAGGGAGGCATGTCCCTTATAAAGGATTTGAATATTTAATCGAAGCATCGAAATATCTCGACAATCGATTTAAATTTTTTATAGGAGGCAAAGGAGAACTAACGGGCAAATTAATAAAAAAAGCATCCGGTGATGAAAAAATTAAATTTCTTGGCAGGATAAGTAATGAAGATATGATCGCTTATTATGTTGCTATGGATATATTTTGTTTCTCTTCCATAACCAAAAATGAAGCGTTCGGAATTGCTCTCGCTGAAGCCATGTATTTTGGTAAACCTGCTGTCACGTTTAATATTCCCGGTTCAGGTGTAAATTTTTTGTGCGTGAATGGTGTTCAGGGGATTGAAGTCGAAAATAAAAACGCAAAAGCATACGCCGAAGCCCTAAAAAAATTAGCTGATGATCCTGCGCTCAGGTTAAAAATGGGAGAATCAGCAAAAACAAGAGTTAAACAAAATTTTATGAGTTCACATTTCACAAGTAACATATTAAATTTAATGCGACATTATGAAAAATCATGACTGATATATGAAAATCCCCTCGACCTTAAATTTTTAATCGGGGGGAAATTTTTTATTTTTTTACGCTTTATATTTACGGAATTAATTTTATTTTCTGCGGTATTTCGTTAAATCAATGGCAACCGCTACTGCAATAATTACACCCTTTATAACTTGTTGCCACATCGGAGAAACATTTATAAACTGTAAACCATATTGAATAATCGTGAAAATTAATACTCCCATGATTATCCCGCCGACTTTTCCGATTCCTCCACTTAATGAAACTCCTCCGACAACGCACGCAGCTATTGCATCAAGTTCGTAACCATTTCCGTAATTATTTGTCGCTCCAGCAGTACGAGCAGCCTCCAAAACTCCCGCGATCCCGTATAAACATGAAGCTAAAATAAATATTCCCATAATATTTTTAAATACGTTTATTCCTGCTACTACAGCTGCTTCACGATTTCCGCCTATAGCATAAACATTTTTGCCGAATACTGTTTTATTTAAAACAAACCAAATTATTACGCAGATTACTAACGCTATCGGTATTAAAATCGAAATTCCCGGAAAGCCTTTATATATTCCTGAAAATAATCTCATTTGGCCAAGTGCTGCAAAATCCGGGCGTATTCCTCCAATCGGCTGGGAATTGTTAGGCGGCATATCAAAATATAATGAACACGTTCCATAAATTATAACTTGCGTCGCCAATGTCGCTATAAATGGATGCATGTCATATTTTGCAACTAAAAAGCCGTTTAAAGCTCCAAAAATCATACACGCTAATATCGCTAAAACTATCGGCAAATATAATTGCACTTGAGGCATGTCCGGGAAAAATCTGTTTGCATAACTCGCAGTCTGTAACATCGAAGCCGAAATAACTGAAGCAAGTCCCACCATTCTACCGGCTGATAAATCCGTACCAGCTATTAAAAGCGTGAAACAAATTCCGAGAGCCATTATTAATTTTGTAGACGACTGCGTCAAAATATCAAGCGCAACACGAATCTGCATAAATCTCGGTTGCAAAATACAAATTACTACAACCAAAACTAACATTGCTAATAAAATCGCGTTATTGGTCAGAAATTCGCCGAAACTTTTTCCGGAAAATATTACCTCTTGACCTTCGGACTTCGATACAAAACCTTTTAACGCTACAAATAAACCAATGATAATTAAAAATACCGGCAGATCATAAATTTTGCGCAAGTTCAAAGCCTTTTTAACTCCATCGAGTGCCGGCATCGTTTGTGCAAGATAAAATAAAATTCCTATCACGAGAATTAAAATACCTACAATTTTAAAATAACTGTTATATTTTTCGCGCGTTACATGTTTTTCAGACATCTTTTTTAATTTCCTCCGTATTTGATTTACAAAATTTTAAGCTGCAGAATTTTTATTATTTATGTCGCGTCCTGCAAACTGTGTAGCGAGTGCCATAATTTTTTCTTGAGTGTATTCACCCTTGTTCAAAAATCCTGTTACACGGCCTTCGCACATGACCATAATACGATCGCTCATTCCCATTAATTCCGGCATTTCGGATGAAATCATAATAATTGATCTGCCCTGTTTAATTTGTCCGAGCATAATATTATAAATTTCGTATTTCGCTCCAACGTCTATACCTCTGGTCGGCTCATCAAGTATCAAAATATCGGAATTTGTCAACAGCCAGCGAGCTATTAAAACTTTTTGCTGATTTCCGCCGGATAAATTTTGAATCAGTGTCGAAAGTGACGGGGCTTTCACGTTTAAATCTTTGCACGAGCTTGCAGCATCTTCAGCGCGTTTTTTGTCGTTTAAAATTCCTAAGCTCGCATAATTTTTTTGATTCGCAATAACTGTATTTTCAAGTATAGGCAAAATCCCAAAAATCCCCGTTGCTCTTCTCTCTTCAGTCAATAACGCGAAGCCGTGTGCTTTAGCATCTCTCGGTGATCTGGCTTTGTAAATTTTTTCATCCTTATGAACTTCGCCCGATTCTATTCCGCGTAAACCAAACAACGCCTCAACAAATTCCGTTCTCTGCGCTCCAACAAGTCCGCCTATTCCTAAAATTTCGCCCCTGTGTAATTCAAAGCTAACATCCTGGAAAGATCTTTTTAACGGTGATGATAAATGTTCAACTTTTAACACTACTTCATCAGACGGTTTGCCTTCACGTTCCGGGAATTGGTTCGTCATTTCGCGCCCGACCATTTGTTTAATAATAAAATCTATCGTTAATTTTAATCCCGTGCTCTCATCAACAACCGGCCATGTCCCTACATAAGTGCCGTCGCGCATAATTGAAACCTCATCGGAAATTTCTAAAATCTCCTTCATTTTGTGCGAAATATATATAAACGCAACTCCTTGAGCACGTAAACGATTAATAATTTTAAATAAATGTTCAACTTCGCGATCACTTAATGATGACGTAGGCTCGTCCAAAATTATAATTTTTGCGTTGATGCTTACGGCTCGTGCTATTTCCATCATTTGCAAAATTGCTGCGGACTGTTCGCCGGCCATAGCAGACGGATCAACATCAAGCTCAAGATCAGCAAATAATTTTTTAGTTTCATCGTACATTGCTTTATGATCTACAACTCCAAAATGTCCGGGAAATCTTCCGAGCCAAACATTTTCCATTACAGATCTAAAACGTATCGGGTGCAATTCCTGATGAACCATCGCGATGCCGTGATCCATTGCATCTTTTGCTGAACGTATATTAACTTTTTGGCCGTTTAAAATTATTTCTCCGCCGTCCGGTTTATAAATTCCGAATAAACATTTCATCAAAGTAGATTTGCCCGCACCGTTTTCGCCCATTAATGCGTGTACTGTTCCGGCACGCACATTCAACTGAACGTTGTCGAGGGCTTTTACTCCGGGAAATGTTTTCGTTATATTTTTCATTTCAAGTAAATACTCGCTCAAAATAAATTCATTCCCCTTTCTCTAATTTTTCGGCTTTAGTAATTTTCTGATAAGGAATCCAAATATATTTATTATCCGAAGTGTCATAACCTTTTGAAATTTCATAGCCAATATTCTCGGCATTAATTTCAAGACCTTTCGCCGCAGTTAATGCAAGTCTTACCGCGCAAGCTCCTTGAGTCTCAGCATCCTGCAAAACTGTTCCGATCATTTCATCGTCATTAATTGCTAAAAGTGCACCGGCATTCCCATCAACTCCAACGATCGGGATAAATTTTTCTGGGTCGCCCTTATTGTAGTCGATAGATTTTAAAGTCTCGACAGCTCCGAGAGCCATTTCATCATTATTTGCTATTATCGCTTCAATATTTTCGGCACCAATCGACATAACAAAACCGTTTAAGATCACCATAGCCTGAAATTTATCCCAATTGGCTATAGCTGAAGCGACTTCAACGGGATCATATCCGGCTTCTGAAATTGCCTCAACAGAATATTTTGATCTTGCGTACATATCTTGATGACCGTTTTCACCTTTTAGCATTACAAATTGAATTTTGCCATCGTTATTTTTATCTGCTTCGGGATGAGCTTTAAAATATTCTGCGATCATTAAGCCCGATAAAGTCCCGGCCTCTTCCGGTCTTGAGCCAACGTAATACGCTCTGTCATATAAATTTAAATCTTCTGCAACCGGTTCTCTGTTTATGAATACAATCGGAATATTTGCGTCCTTAGCTTTTTCGATAATAGCTCCCATGTCCATGCGGTTAACTGGATTTATTATTAACGCGCTGACACCTTCTGAAATTAAATCTTCAACCTGATCAAACTGTAAATTTTGATTTTTCATTGAGTCGACCATCTCAAATTTAATCCCGGAAATTTCGGCTTCTTTAGCCATTGCATTCCTGAATCTGTTCATAAACGCATCTTTAAAATCGTAAATACATGCTGCGATCTTAATTTCTTGGGAATATGCCGGAACTGAAAAAATTAAAATTAATAGCGCAAGCATCGAAATAGGAAATAAAATTTTACGCAATTATATTCACCTCCAAAATTTTTAAAAAAATCCTCCAGCCATTCAAATTAAAAACAGCCGGAGAGATATTTACGAATTAATTAATTTATTTCATGAACTCTTTATAATTTTCGGTTGTAACTTTTCTGTAAGGAATCCAAATATATTTACCGTCAGTAATTTTATATCCGATTGTTTCTTCTGTTACTGGTTGTTCGTCAGCTGCTACAACTGCAACTCTAACCGCTGCGATTCCCTGATTATCAGCGTCATTTAAAACTGTTCCCAACATTGAGCCGTCTTTCATTGCTTCAAGTGCCGGAGCAGTAGCGTCAACTCCAACGACAGGAATATATTTTGATTTATCGCCGGTGTTATAGCCTTCAGCTTTAAGAGCTTCGATCGCGCCGAGTGCCATATCGTCATTATTAGCGAGGACTGCCTCAATTTTTTCGATTCCAACAGCTGAAATAAATCCCTTCATTTTGTCAGTTGCCTGAACTTTATCCCAGTTAGCTGTATCGCTTCCGAGTTCTTCAAGTTCAAATCCGCCGTCCTTCATGGCCTTAATTGAATAATCTGTACGTAATACAGCATCTTGATGTCCTTGTTCGCCACGAATCATAATATACTGAATTTTGCCGTCTTTATTTTTATCAGCGCCTGGATTCTTTTTAAAATATTCTACAATTAATTCTCCTGATTGAGTTCCGGATTCTTCGGCTTTAGCTCCAACGTACCAAATTTTATCGTAAGCGTTCATAACATCTGCATAAGGCTCGCGATTTACGAAAACTATCGGTAAATTTTCGGCTTGAGCTTTTTTCATCAATGGTTCTGCTGCTGTTCTGTCGACTGGATTAACTATTAAAGCGTTTGAACCTTTTGAAATATATGTGTCGACCTGATCGTTTTGTGTAGGCTGTTTATTTTGGGAGTCGACGACCTCAAGTTCACCGCCTAATTTTGCCATTTCGACGCGCATAGCATTACGTACGCCGGTCATGAAAGTATCATCAAATTTGTAAATACATGCTCCGACTAATGCATCAGTAGCTGCCCACGCGCATACAGCACCAAAAACCGCCAACACTGCAACTAAAATTAATACGTGCTTCTTCAATTTAAGATAACCTCCTGAAAAAAATTTTTTATATTCACCAAATGCGAAATTTAAATAAAAAAATATTTCCGCAAATGATTTCAAAATTTAAATTTAATCTTCAAACCTCACTCTATAATTTATTTTGCCGTTGTTATTATTTTTTTGAGTTAGGCCGGTTATTTCGACTCTGAAGCTGTCGCCCGATTCATAATTAATATTATCCGGTCTGAAAATTATGCACTCATCGTAAGCATATCCGTCATGATTTACGTTAAAATATCCATCATGATTAGCATAACTGAAATTCCATATTTTATTATCGCGTTCACGAGTTAATTTAACTTTAATATTTTTGTCGCGGCATTTTGCGAACACTTCACGATTTAAGACGACGGACCAAGCTACGTCATCACCAAAATATTTTAACGGGTGCGAATTATTTTTAACCGGCCATGAAATAAACTCACTATTAATGGGCCATTTGCCGTTATTGCCTTCTTCGATCACGTACATTACAGAATATCCGTTACGGTTTGAAACTCCGAAGCCGGTTTCTTTTAATCTCGGATTTAAAACCCAACGGCGGTGACCTAAAGTTGACATATTATGCCCGGTGTCATCGAGATAACCTTTTAAAGTTTCGCATAAATCAATATTCCCAAATTTTTGTCCGTTAATGCTGTATTGTGAATATGAAATATTTCCGTGAGATGTAGCTTCATAACCTTTTTTATAAAAATTTTCCGGCATATCGCGAGGCCGTCCGGGAGTGTGAGTTAAAGTATTTACGGCATCGAGTAAGACTGCGCCATGTTGAGCCAGATCGTTATATTTAAAATTTAATCTGACATTCGAAGGAACGCCGGCCAATCTGCGAATATAATTTAATTCGTTGAGAGCTTTATTTAATTCTTCCTGCTTGACTGAACCCGGACTGTACGGTGAAAATTTAGGTTCGAAATTATAAATATTTTTGTTGTGATTGAACTTGAATTTATTATTTTTATTTATATTTATTTGCGTGTTATCTGGTTCGGGATAATAAAAATATTCTTCATCATCGTCGTCTTCGTCTTCATCTTCATCGTAATCATAATTATAATTTTCGTTATCTTCGTTATTTTCGTTTTCATAATAATAATATTCGTAATAATAAATTCCGTTTGGAGTTCTGGAAGTTTTTTGCAAAATTCTTTGCACAGCCGGAACATCACACGGAAAAATAAAAACCAATAATAATAACGCTATCAAGGCCAAATAAAATTTTTTACTCATGAGTTCACGACCTTTCTAAGGAAAATTTTCAGAATTAATAAACGGATTATAAATTAATATCATAATTATTTTAATTGTATAAATTAGCGTATTTTTATTTTCAATTCATTAAAAATCAGCATGATTAAAATTTTTCGTTTGATATACTAATCAAAATTTTTAAATATCTTATTTTTCAGGGAGTGTTATGCAGGTGAATAATATGCCTGTTTTAAAAATAGGTAAGTATCAGCCAAAATTTCCGTTAATTCAAGGAGGCATGGGTGTAGATATTTCGGGATTTAATTTGGCTGGACATGCTGCTAAAAATGGAATTATCGGAACTATTGCGAGCGTTGGTTTATGCCATGATTCTCCGCATTATGTAATTGAAAAACACAATTATTTTGAGGCCAATCAAATCGTAATAAAAGAAGCTATTTCAAAAGCCCGTGAAATTTCTGGCTCAAATGGAATTATTGCCGTTAATTGTATGGTCGCGCTGACGGATTATGATACCCAAGTGAGAGCAGCTGCTGAAGGCGGAGCAGATATAATAATTTCTGGTGCTGGATTGCCGTTGAGACTTCCTGATTATACAAAAGATTTTCCGGATGTAGCATTAGCACCGATTGTGAGTTCTGCGAAGGCTGCAAGTTTAATAACAAGACATTGGGAGAAAAAATATAATAAAATTCCAGATGCCTTTATTGTCGAAGAACCTGCAACGGCCGGCGGACATTTGGGAGCGATGACGATCGAACAAGTTTTTGATCCGGCGTTGAAACTTGAAAAAGCTGTCCCGGATGTCGTGAATTATGTCGAGAATGAATTAAAAATTAATATTCCAGTGATAGCAGCCGGAGGGATTTGGGATAAAAATGATCTCGAACGGGTTTTTAATTTAGGTGCGAAAGGTGCTCAAATGGGTACGAGATTCGCGTGTACTGTTGAGGGAGATGCTTCAGAAAGATTTAAACAGGCTTATATTGATGCAAAAGCTGAGGACGTTGTTTTAATTCATAGTCCCGCAGGTCTTCCGGGTCGAGCGATTAAAAATCCTTTCGTCGCGAAATATTTAGAAGGAAATGTCGAGAGTAAACCGTGTTTCGCAAATTGTTTAACACATTGCAAATATAGAAAGACGCGTGAAACTTTTTGTATAGCTGCTGCTCTGGTTGATGCTCAAGCCGGAAATTGGGAGACTGGATTATTTTTCTGCGGCAGCAATGTCGTTAAAGCAAATAAAATTGAAAAAGTCAGCGATATAATTTCGGAGTTGTTTAATTAATTTTAAATTAAAATATTTTTCCTCCCGGCCTGAAAATTTGAGGTCAGGAGGAATTTTTTTTGCTTTTTTTGCTAGATAAACATTCTTATTACGCTCGCAATCGTAAAAATTGAAGCAGCAAGCGTGACAATCCCAATTGAAAATTTTAAAAGCCCCTTCATCCCATCAATATCAGCGTGTAATTTACCAATTTCGAGATGCATAGTATTCATGTCCTTAGTAATATACTCGCGAAACTCATAGTTTTGAGCCTTAATTTCTGCCTTAAAAGCCTCGTTATCAGCTCGCATAGCATCAAATTCCAAGCGCATTTTCTCATTTGAAGCATCAATTTTATCCTCGATCCTTCGCACGACTTCGTTAAATAAATCTTTCGTTACATATTCTTCTGCCATTTTGAACACCTCCGAATTATTTAATATTTTAATAATTTAATATTCTATATCATCATTATTAAGAGCCGATCTGATAGAACTTTCATTAAATCCGCGCGACCTCAATCTCGAAATTATTTTATTTTCATCAAGACTATTATTTAACGCGCTTATAAATTTTTTTATTCGGGATGTCTCGTTCTCGCAGTCTTCAAAAGCCAACTTAATATTTTCACGCGAAATTTTCCGGCGCATTAATTCAAACGAAATTTTTTTATTTCCCCAATTTAAATGGCTGTCTATAAATATTTTTGAAAAATTCAAATCATCAATTAAATTTAATTCTTCCGCCTCGTTTAATAAATTTTCCCGTTCAGATTCGTTTATTTTTTTGCGCTTTAAATATTCTTCAGCCTGAAATCTCGAACATATATGCGACAAAATATATTTAAAAAATTCTTCGCGTATATTATTTTTATTTTTATTCTCAATCATAATTTTTTCATGCTTTTATGCTGTCGTTGCTATTTCTAAAGTTTCGCCCAACCTTCGCATTAATTCAAATTTTAATTTTGGATATTTATTTAAATCCGGATCTTCGTTAAAAATTTCCCGCGCATTCTCACGAGCAATATTTAAAATTCCTTTATCGCGTATTAAATCAGCTACCCTAAAATCTGTTACTCCATGTTGACGAGTTCCGCAAACTGCTCCGGGACCGCGTTGTATTAAATCTTCTTCGGCCAATTCAAAACCATCCGAACTGTTTACCATCGCTTTAATTCTTTCTAAACCTTCCGGCGTAATATTATTATTTTCCAGTAATATACATTCACTTTTTAATTTTCCGCGTCCGATCCTGCCCCTTAATTGATGTAATTGCGCGAGTCCAAATTGTCCGGCATCCTGAATTATCATTAATGTAGCGTTCGGAACATCTACACCAACTTCAATAACTACCGTTGAAACGAGCAAATCAATTTTACCGTCTGAAAAATCTTTCATGATCGCTCTTTTTTCATCGACTGACATTCGGCCATGAAGCATTTTTATATTTATTTCCGGAAGCTGTTCGCACAAAATTTCATAACGATCTGTAACGTTGCTCAAATCTCTTTCACTCTGTTCAATAAGTGGACACACCCAATATATTTGCTGATTTTTTTTCACGCGCTCCCGAATCATTCCGGGCAACATTGAAATTTGAATCGGAGTAAACGCTGTCGTTATAATTTTTTTTCGTCCCGGCGGCATTTCATCAAGAGTCGATATATTTAAATCACCGTAAACAGAAATTACAAGAGTTCGAGGGATCGGCGTTGCTGTCATTGCTAAAACGTGAGGGGCTTCACCCTTTGAAATTAATGCGTTGCGCTGCATTACTCCAAATCTGTGCTGCTCATCTATTATGACGAGTCCGGGATTTTGTAAATTTACCCCTTCCGAAAATACAGCATGAGTCCCAATTAAAACATTTATGCTCCCGTCTGATAAGCCCTGTAAAATTTTTTTCCGCTCAGAACTTTTAACACCGCCGGTTAATAATGCCGTCTTAATTCCTAAGCTCGACAGATTTTTTTCAAGTTTTATATAATGCTGGTGCGCTAAAATTTCAGTGGGTGCCATAAACACGGCTTGAGTTCCGCTGTCAACTGCCGCCAAAATCGCACAGACCGCAACCAAAGTTTTACCCGACCCGACATCACCCTGTAATAATCTGTTCATAGGATATAAATTCGCCAAATCATCAAAAATTTCGTTTATTGCGTTTTTTTGAGCTTTCGTGATTTTAAACGGCAATGACTTTATAAATTTATCGTAAAATTTTCCGGGCTTTAAAATTTTTGCTTTGTTTACAGAGTTTGAAGCGCGCCTCATCATAATTCCAAGCTGCAACAAAAATAATTCATCAAATGCTAATCTATAACGAGCACGAATAAAATTATTTTCATCATCAGGTGAATGTATTTGACAAATTGCTTCATGGTAATTCATTAAATCATTTTTCAATAAAATTTTTTTGGGTAAAAACTCTTTAAATAAATTTTTTCCGTAATGTTCGAGCGCATTCTCAATAATTGAAGCTATTGTACGCGTCGTTAATGAAGCCGTCGCAGGATAAATCGGGAATACTTTGCCAATTAATGAGGGCTTTTTGTTATATTTTATAATTTCAACTTGAGGGTGAGTAAATTTTAATTCATCCCTAAAATAATCAGCTTGGCCGTAAATTGCGAGCTTCATGCCTTCCGATAAAAAATTTAATTTATCGGTGAACCATGTAACTTTTATTTCGCCGGTTTCGTCGCTTAAAATTGCTTCAGTTCTTCCGCCGCTTGAATAAATTTCATCAACTTCAGCGATAATACAATTATTTAACCCCGGTTCAACGTCTGCAATTTTCACAGGTTCGCGCCTGTCCTCGTAACGCCTGGGCAATAAAAAAAATAAGTCCTCAGCAGTATAAACATCTAATTTTTTAAATGCCTCTGCTCGTTTAGGACCTACTCCCTTAACGTATTGGACTGAAGAATTTAATTCAAGGCTTTTCGTAATTTTCATTTGTAAACTCATCTGGTGAATTTAATGAATTTTCTTCTTCAATGTTTTTCATTTCGTCATCAATATCCTGTTGAGCTTTATTTACAATTTTACTGAATTCCGTTATAAGTGACATAGAATCTTTTATAAATTGCTGTTTCTGCAAGCTCAAATATCTGACTTGCGCTGAATATACTCCGGCTTTGCTCTCGGAATCCCTTAAAATTTTTTTTGCTTCATCCTGAGCATTTTTCAAAATATTTTCAGATTCGCTCCTAACTTCTTGACGGCGTGATTCCAATTCCTGATCAATATTTTCGCGTGCTCGTTCGGAAACTGATAATTTTTCTTGAGACTCCAAAATAATTTCTTCTGCATCTTTTCGAGCTTGTTCAATAATTTCAGTTGCCCGGTTTTCGGCATCGGCTTGAGCGTCAGTAATAATTTGTTCTGCATTTTTGGCGGCTTGTTCTTCGGTATCTTTAGCGGATTTTCTGGCTTGTATTAACGCGTCTTTTATCATGTCTGTCATTGATTCCTGTTTTTTCACCCATGCTTCAAGCTCGTTAATTCTGTTGTCTTTTTCGTCCAGTAAATTAGCATAAGCCTCCAGATCATCGGCAACTTGATTTAAAAAGTCTTCAACCTCAGCTACAGCATAACCACCGAAGCGGACTTTTTTAAATATTTTTAATTCGACATCTTTAGCTGTTAATAAATCGCTCATTCGCGGGGATCTCCTTCAGGCCAAATTTCAAACATTCCTGCTCTCGGCGTTACTAAATATTGAGCAGGCTCTATAAATTTAATTTCACCTTCGCGAGCGTACGCAACTCCGCCCATAAAAGTAATAAAATCTTTTCCAGATTCATCAAACTCCGATCTGTTCAACTCGTGCAAATCAATTAAGATCATTGCGCCATCGTTAAATGCCTGACGTAATCTTTTTTTATCGCTGTCGGAAGCAACTCCCTTAAATAAAATTAATCTGCCTCCTGAATTATTTGAACCTAAATTTGAATTTGTTTTTAAATTATCGCGTCTGGAATTTTTATTTTTTCGTGCGCGTTCTTCGTATTCGTTGTTATCGTCGTAGTCGTCTTCATCGCTGTCAAAACCAAGAAATTTTAAAATATTCAATTTAAACGCCTCCTCATAAATTTTATAATTTATAATTTTAGAAATGAAAATATTATCATGAAATTTATTTTTTATAATCACGTTCACCAAATAACAACGTCCCAATTCTGATCATTGTGCTGCCCTCGTAAATAGCTGTTTCAAAATCGTCGCTCATGCCCATTGAAATTATTGGGAGTTCCAAACCCGTTTTAATTCTGGCTTGTTCGGTTAAATTTCTCAAGAGTTCGAACGATTTGTGAATTTTTGTATCATCATCAGTTAAAGGTCCGACGGTCATAAGGCCATTTAATTTTAAATTTTCCAGCGTGACAACATGATCCAATAATTTATAAAAATTTTCTGGTGTTATTCCGGATTTATTAATCTCGCCTGAAGTATTTACTTCGATTAGGACGGGCATAATTTTATTAAACTCGATTGCCAAATTATTTAATTTATTTGCGAGTTCTATGCTGTCGAGCGAATCAATTGAGCTAAAAATCTCCATAGCTTTACGCGCTTTATTTTGTTGTAAATGTCCGATTAAACGCCATGAAACTTTACAAGGCCCGTAATTTAAAATTTTATTTTGAGCTTCCTGCACTCGATTTTCGCCAAAGAAATCAATATAATTTTCGGCAAATTTAATTTTGTCGACCGAATGATTTTTACTGACTCCAACGAAAAAAATTTTATCGGTTCTAAACGCTTTAGATTTTGCGGTATTTATGCGGTCTAAAATTTCGGATATTTGCATCTTTAAAAATTTCACCCTGAAAAATTATATCAATAAAAAAAGGTATAAATTATTATCAAAATCAAACACAAAATTAAAATTAAATTCTGATGAAAATAACTTATAATTTGCCGTAAAATTTTCTAAAAACTTTATAATTTTATGAAAGGCAGGTGAAGTCCGTTGCAGATTTTCACATTTAAATTTTCTGTAACGGTTTGTATAACTTGCAAAATATTTTAATTCTTGATTGCGGTTCACAATTTACGCAGTTAATAGCCCGAAGATTACGGGAAATAAAAATTCATAGCGTAATATTATCTTGGGACAGCTCACCAGATAAAATTAAAGAGCTTAACCCGAACGGGATAATTATTTCAGGCGGTCCCGACAGCGTAAACGATCCCGATGCTGTTAATATTCACGAAGATATTTTTAAATTTAATTGTCCGATTTTGGGAATATGTTACGGAATGCAGCTAATTTCAAAATTTTTTGGCGGGGAAATTTCGTCAGGTAATAGCAAAGAATACGGCATCACCAAAATTAATATTAATTCGAGTTCAGAATTATTCAAAAATATTCCAGACAAAATTAACGCACTCATGAGTCACGGCGATAACGTCTCAAATTTGCCTGAAGGTTTTAAAATTACAGCTTACACTGAATCAAATGTAACCGCTGCGATTGAAAATTTAAATAAAAATTTATTCGGCCTGCAGTTTCATCCGGAAGTCGCTAATACAGAATTTGGAATGAATATTTTAAAAAATTTCGCGTTTAATATTTGCAAATGCTCCGGCGATTGGGATATAAAAAATTTTGTAGACTCCACAATTAATTTTATTCGCGAAAAAGTTCAGGACGAAAAAATTATTTGCGCATTATCCGGCGGAGTTGATTCAAGTGTAGCGGCTGCTCTGGTAAACATGGCCTGCGGTAAAAATTTATATTGCGTCTTCGTAAATCATGGCCTAATGCGAAAAAATGAACCTGAACAAGTCGTGAAATCTTACGAAAATATGGGACTAAATATTAAATATGTTGACGCTTCAGAATTATTTTTAAAGGAATTGGCCGGCGTAAATGATCCTGAAAAAAAACGTCACATCATCGGAAAATTATTTATTGACGTGTTCGAAGCCGAAGCCGTAAAAGTTAACGGAGCAAAATGGCTCTTACAGGGAACAATTTACCCGGACGTAATTGAAAGCGGCATGAAAAATAAAAAAGGTGCTGTATTAATTAAATCTCATCACAACGTCGGCGGATTGCCGGAAAAAATGAATTTAAAATTAATTGAACCTTTACGCGATTTATTTAAAGATGAGGTCAGAACTTTAGGAAAAATCATAAACGTTCCAAATGAAATAATTGAGCGCCAACCCTTTCCCGGTCCAGGTTTAGCTGTTAGATGTCTCGGAGATATAACGGAGGAAAGATTAAATATTTTACGCGAGGCCGATAATATTCTTACAAGCGAGCTGAAAATTTCAGGGTTATATAAAAATATTTGGCAGGCTTTTTGCGTTTTGTTACCAGTCAGAACAGTAGGAGTGCAAGGCGACAGCAGAACTTATAATGAAGTTATCGCGTTGCGTGCTGTAAATTCTCAGGACGCAATGACGGCAGAATGGTCCAGAATTAATTTTGATGTTCTCGACAAAGTTTCAAAAAGAATCTGTAACGAAATATCCGGAGTTAATCGGGTCGTGTTAGATGTTACGTCAAAGCCACCTGCAACAATTGAGTGGGAATAATATATAATTCAAAAAATTTTTATCGGAGGATTTTTAATTTTATGAAAATAGCTTTTGGTTGTGATCATGCAGGATTTAATTTGCGCGATGCAGTTTTAAAATTTTTAAATGGCCGCAATATTGAAATTATTGATTTTGGATCAAAAGAATTAAACGAAAATGATGATTATCCCGATGTAGCTTTTAAAGTCGCGCGAGCAGTTTCGGACGAAGAAGCAGAAGCCGGGATAATTTTATGCGGCACTGGTTACGGTGTAGCAATTTCAGCAAATAAAATTAACGGAATAAGGGCTATAGCATGTGACAGCGCAGAAGGTGCAGCAAGTGCTAAACGCCATTTAAATTTAAATGTTATTACATTGGGCGGAAGATTTACGAAACCTGAAGAGGTCGACGGAATTTTATCGGCATGGCTTGACACTCCGTTTGAAGGCGGAAGACATCTGCGCAGAATAAATAAAATTGCAATGGTCGAAGGCTCAACGTTAAGCGCAAATTTACAAAGCGGAGGCAGAGTCGTAATTTTTAATCACCCGTTAGTGCAGCATAAAATGGGACTTATCCGCAGCGTTGAAACTAGCGTAAAACAATTTAGAGAATTATTGCAGGAGATCGCCGGCCTGATGGTTTACGAAATTACGAGGACTTTACCATTGGCAGAAATTGAAGTACAGACACCGATCACAAAAACAAAAGCTCATACGATCGAGGGCAGAAAATTAGCGATCGTTCCTGTTTTGCGTGCTGGTCTCGGAATGGTTGACGGAATTTTACAGCTCGTTCCAAATGCTAAAGTCGGGCATATAGGTTTATATAGAAATCCGACAACGCTCGAACCAGTTGAATATTATTGTAAATTGCCGTTTGATATTGAGGAGCGGGATATATTTGTGCTTGATCCTATGCTTGCGACTGGAGGTTCATCGGCTGCTGCAATAAGTTTAATAAAGAAGCGCGGAGGCAAAAAAATTTCTCTCGTTAATTTAATAGCAGCTCCCGAAGGTATAGAGAAAGTACATTCAGAACATCCCGAAGTTGATATATTTGTTGCTGCTTTAGATTCGCATTTAAATGAACACGGTTATATTGTGCCGGGTTTAGGCGATGCAGGCGACAGAATTTTCGGGACGAAATAAATAAAATATAAAACAAAATAATAAAATTGCTCGACGTAAAATTTTTAACTTTAATAGTAATTGGATTTTTCTGGGGTGGGTTGACTGCTCCAGTTTCTATTAAGCTCGCTGAAATTTATGGAATAATGGATATTCCTGACGCTCGAAAAATTCACACGGTAAATACACCACGCGGTGGCGGTTTAGGATTATGGGCCGGATATATGTTAATGGTGTTATTTATGTCGTATGAGATTTACGAATTAAAATTTTTAGCGGCCGGTGCGACAATAATATTTTTATGCGGATATCTTGATGATATGTGCTCGCTTAGTCCGTATTTGAGATTAATTTTACATTTTATGGCTTCTGTTTTAGCTGTTATACCTTTGGAGATTTCGATTTACATAAAAATTATTGCTGTGATTTGGGTGGCAGGAGTAACGAGCGCATATAATTTAATTGACGGCATGAACGGTTTATGCATTTCGATGTTTATAGCTTCGTCAACGGCGTTATTTTTTTTGGGCAGGAGTTATCCCGGCATATATATGGGAGCTATGGCGTTGGGAGTTTTATGCTGGAATTTTCCCGGAGCTTTAACATTTTTAGGAGATGGTGGTAGCACGTTATTGGGGTATTTATTTGCGTCGCACTTTTTAATTTTAGCTTTACCGCAGCTGCAAAATATAAATATTCAGGAATTAATAATTTTATTTATTTTATTTGGAGGAATGCCGGTTATTGATACTTTAACAGCTTTTATCAGAAGAATTTTAACGGGTAAATCGCCGTTCTATCCTGATAAAAAACATTTGCATCACATTCTAATAAAAATTACAGATTCAGAAGTGATCACGGTGAGCATATTATTAGCTCTTCAGAGTATGGCATTAATAAGCGGACTGGCTTTTTACTGGCGCATTAAATAAGAAATAAAAAAATTTGGTGTGTAACATGAACAAAAAAAATATTACTTGTATAATCGGAACAAGACCAGAAGCTATAAAGATGGCTCCCGTTATTTTAGCGTTGAAGAATGAAAACGAATTTAATATAAAAACTCTTTCAACTGGTCAACATACTGAAATGACGGCTCAAGCGTTAAAAGATTTTGAAATAATTCCGGATATAGATTTAAAAATTATGAAGGAGCGCCAGTCGCTGGATTATATTACGTCCGAAGTTTTGAAGGGTGTAGGGAAATTTTTGGATGAAAATAATCAGGATTTAATTTTAGTTCATGGCGATACATCGACAACTTTTGCGGCAGCCCTCGCGAGTTTTTATCGTAAAATCCCCGTCGGCCATGTCGAAGCAGGTTTAAGAAGCCATAATAAATATTTACCGTTTCCGGAAGAAATTAACAGAATTTTAACGGACGATATAGCAGCGTTATTTTTTGCTCCAACTGAAGGCACTGCACAAAATTTATTAAACGAAGGCAAAAACCCGGAAAAAATTTTTATAACTGGTAATACTGTAATTGACGCGCTGTTTAAAATTCTTGATAAAAATATTAAGAGCAGTTTAAATTTAAAATCTCCGTTAATTTTATTGACAGCACACCGCCGTGAATCATGGGGAGAAGCGTTAAAAAATATTTGCGCTGCAGTCGAAGACATTATAAAAGCTCGTTCGGACGTAAATTTTTTAATTCCGTTACATAAAAATCCAATTGTAAGAAATATTATTCAGGAAAGTTTGAAAATTTATCAGGATAATATTATTTTTACAGAGCCTTTAAATTATATTGATTTTGTTCACGCGATGAATTTTTGTAATTTTATTTTATCGGACAGCGGAGGCATTCAGGAGGAAGCGAGCGCGCTAAATAAACCCGTTTTGATCATGCGTGAATTATCGGAAAGACCCGAAGCAATTTCGCAAGGCACCGGGATTTTAGTAGGAACTAACAGGGAAAAAATTCGTGATATTGCGTTGAAATTATTAAATGATCCTGATAATTTAATCAATATTACCCGTAAAAATATTAAGCCCTTTGGAAATGGTCAGGCAGCTCAAAAAATTACCGGGATAATTAAAAATTTCTGGAGGTAGTTTTACACTGAATAATTTAAGCAACGTGATGAAAATTCAAGGAGGCATACCCCTAAAAGGTACGATCAAGGCTCAAGGCGCAAAAAATGCTGCTTTGCCCGTCATGGCCGTATGTTTATTATTAAAAAATGCTACGCTTACGTTAAATAATGTCCCTGATCTTTATGATATAAGCACGATGATCGAACTCGTTGAAGCTCTCGGAGTTAAAACCGAACGCACAAAGGACGTAATAAAATTTAACGTTCCAGATGAAATTAATTTTGAAGCTCCGGAAAGTATCGTGAGAAAAATGCGCGCTTCATCTTTAGCATTAGGGCCGGTGTTAGCACGCTGCAAAAAAGTAATACTGCCTTTGCCCGGAGGTTGTTCGATTGGAAGCCGTCCTATAGATTTGCATTTAAAAGGTTTAAAACAAATGGGCGCAGAAATTGAAATTAAAAACGGAGTAGTTTACGCAACCACAAAAGGAAAATTACGGGGAAGGCGTTTATATTTAGATTTTCCATCAGTTGGAGCCACTGAAAATTTAATGATGGCAGCAGCTTTTGCTCAAGGTGAAACCATAATTGAAAATATTGCGCGCGAACCTGAAATTGATAATTTAGCTGACACTTTAAGATGTATCGGTGTTCCCGTTGAACTTGAAGGCACTGGAGGCGTAAGAATACGGGGGATTGAATATTCTCATTCCGGAACAGAACGCGTTATCCCGGATAGGATCGAAGCTGCAACGTATATTTTAGCTGGAATAATGACGCGTGGACAAATTACGATTAATGATATTATTCCCGCACATATTGATGCGATGCTTGCAAAATTAGAAGAGGCCGGAGCAAGGTTCAAAATAAAAAAAAATTCGATCACAGTTTATCCCGTAAAAAGATTAAAACCAGTTTCAATTAAAACTCTTCCGTTTCCCGGATTTCCTACCGACATGCAGCCCCAAATGGCAGCAGCTTTATCACTTGCAAACGGCACGAGCATGGTAGAAGAGAGTGTATTTCAATCGAGGTTTTTATATGCTCAGGAATTAAACAGGATGGGAGCGGATATAAAAATTTCCCGTGATGTCGCAGTAATAAATGGCGTTGAAAAATTGCAGGGTGCTTCAGTGAGAGCGACTGATTTACGAGCGGGAGCAGCTTTAATAATTGCCGGGCTTGCTGCTAAAGGTGAAACTATTATTGAAGATATGGTACACGTTTGGCGAGGCTACGAAGCTATAGACGAGAAATTAAAATCTTTGGGTGCAAAAGTTGAGCTTGCATGAAATAGAAATTTACGCATTTGTCGGGCCTGCTGGAACTGGAAAAAGTCACAGAGCTACCCACGTCGCAAGACAAAATAATATTGATTTGATAATTGATGATGGGTTATTGATTTCGCACGGGAGAATTTTGGCCGGGAAATCTGCAAAATCTGAAATTAATAGACTGCGTGCTATCCGTCGCGCAATTTTTGAATATCAAGATCACCGCGATGAAGTTGCAAGTTATTTAAGCGCTCACACTCCAAAAAAATTAATGATCCTCGCAACATCTGACGGCATGATAAAAAAAATTGTTCAGCGTTTGGGCTTAAATGATCCAGTTAAGACTATAAATATTTATGAGATCGCCACGCCCGAAGAAATTAACGCAGCTTTACACGAAAGACATGACAAAAATCAACACGTCGTCCCGGTTGCTAGAGCACAAATACAGCATAATTTTGCGGGAAAACTCGTAAGCCAGATAAAAGGATTTTTTAAGGGGCGCGACAAAAATGACAGAAATACTATCGTTAAGCCGTTATTTAGTTTTAATGGACGCGTTACAATTTCGAGCGATGCAATTTTAGAGATGTGCAAAAAATTATTATTGAGCGAACACGTTAAAAATATTCGCGAGCTTGAGCTTGATACTTATGACGAAAAAATTAACGTTAATGTTGAACTTGATTTAAAATTAATTGATCGTAGTGCTTTATCAATAGCGCGGAGTTTACAAAATAAAATACGTATGGGCTTGAGTTATTTTACAGGAATGGACGTAAAGAGCGTAAATATAAAAGTGAATGAGATATTTTTATGAACATAATTGTAAATGCTTTTGAAGAATTAAAAAATAATATTTCCAAATGTAATAATTGCGGATTATGCGAGACGAGAAATAATATTGTTTTCGGTGAAGGAAATATTTACTCGCCTTTAGTTATTATTGGAGAAGCTCCGGGCGAAGAGGAAGATTTAACGGGCCGGCCATTTGTTGGGAAAGCTGGAGAATTATTGACGAATATTTTAAAGGCAGCCGGATTCAATCGCGAAGAAATTTATATAACGAATGTCGTAAAATGCAGACCTCCAGAAAATCGCGATCCCGATCAGTCGGAACAATTTGCGTGCAGGGATTATTTAGAATCGCAACTGTTATTAATTCGCCCAAAAATTATTATTACAATGGGAAATGTTGCAACCAAGTCAATATTATCAACTACGAAAGGCATAACGAGCATAAGGGGGCAATTATTTGATTGGCGCGGAATAAAATTATTTCCGATGTTCCATCCGAGTTTTTTACTGCGCAATGAATCAAGAGCTAAAGGAAGCCCAAAAGATTTAACTTGGCAGGATATAAAATATATAAAAAAATTATATGACGAGGTGAAAAATATTAAAAATGACGACTGAAAACGAAAACGAAAATAATAAAAAAATTCCAAAACATTTGGCCATAATTTTAGATGGTAATGGACGTTGGGCGAAAAAAAGACATTTACCCAGATTATTAGGACATCGTGCGGGATTGAGAAAACTTGAAAATATGGTTCGACTCGTTAAACGCGAAGGGATCAGATATTTTTCAGTTTATGCATTTTCCACTGAAAACTGGACGCGTCCAAAAATGGAAGTTGATGGGCTTATGAGTTTGTTCAGGTTTTATATTCGTCACAAAGTCGAGGAGATCAAAGCTGAAGGAGCGCGCATAAGATTTTGCGGACGTAAAAATAAAATTCCGGAAGATTTATTAGAGCAAATGAACTGGGCAGAAGAATATACGAAAGATCAAAATATTTTGGATTTTATTTTATGCATAAATTACGGCGGACGTGCTGAAATAATTGACGCTGTAAATAAAATAATTGATTCCGGACAAAAAAATATTACTGAGGAAGATTTACGAAAAAATTTTTATTTACCTGATGTTCCCGACCCGGATTTAATTATCAGAACCAGCGGAGAATTAAGATTAAGTAATTTTTGGTTATGGGAGTCAGCGTACAGTGAATATTATTTTACGGATACATATTGGCCAGATTTTGATGAAGCTGAATTAAAAAAAGCTCTTGAAGATTATGCCGGAAGGGACAGACGTTATGGCGGGCTTAAAAAGTGATCGCGAATTATTTTTAAGGACAGTCAGCGGCGTTGTACTTGTCGGGATAATAGTATCGGGTATAAATTTCGGCGGAATATTTTGGCAGTTGATTTCGTGCGTAATAGCTTTAGGTTCGATGTCGGAATATTACAAGCTCGTCTCAAAATTTAAAGATTGCAGAATCTCGCCAGGAATAGGTTATATATTTGCGTTGATGGTTTTAATTTCGGCCATGAGGGGAGCGCGTCCTGATTTAATAGCGATGTTATTAACTGTTGGGACGTTCGTAATATTTTTAATTGAAATTTTCAGGAAGCAGCTAACAAAAGGAAATGAAAGCAATGCCATCGCAAATTCAGGGGCGATTTTATCAGGAGTAATTTATATAGCAGTCCCTTGGGTCAGTATGATTTTATTGCGAGAGTATTCGTTTGGGCGGCAGGTTTTAATGACTTTATTTTGCTGTACATGGGGCTGTGATGTATTTGCATATGTCGGCGGAAGATTATACGGAAGATCAAAATTATGCGCTTACGTTAGTCCCGGAAAAACTTGGGTCGGATTTATTTGGGGAATAATTGGGAGTTTGGTCGTGAATGCATTCATGTTGTATTTTTACAGATTGCCTGCATATCCTTTAATGTTGATTGGAATTATATGCGGAACGGCTGGGCAGGCTGGAGATTTAGCGGAGTCATTAATAAAACGCGAAGCAGGAGAAAAGGATTCAGGCAGAATAATTCCCGGACACGGTGGAATTTTGGACAGGTTCGACAGCATTTTAATAAACGGGACTTTAACATGTTTAATTCTTGAAATTTTATTATAAACTTTTAAATTAAAATTAATTTGAGAGTTACAGAATAAATAAATTTTGTGGCTCTCTTTTTGCGTGATATACTTACTAAAATATTGGCTGAAAGGAGTATTTACATGATCACCAGCAAAGCTGAAAATAATTCGTTAGAATCCATCAACGACACGACCCCAACGACACGACCCCAACGACACGACCCCAACGACACGACCCCAA
>CALCEM010000079.1 GCA_937900285.1 uncultured Fretibacterium sp.
ATCCCCATTATAATATATAATTATCTAATATAAATATTTATTATATAAAGAAAAGGTGATTGATTATTAATTAAATAGTTAATTTATGTTTAACATAAATGAAGAATTTTCTCTTAAAATTAGATATAATAGTCGATTTATGGAAAGGTTAAATAAACGAGAAAATGATATGATAGAAAAGAGAAATATGAATGTAGAGCAATTTAATAGGCCAAGATTAGACGAAATAATTTCTGAAGAACAATTAAATAATAAAATTGAAGTTGATAATCTTATGAAAATTATTCCACATTCTAAAATTGTAAAAAACGATAATAATTTACAATGTATTATTTGTTTGAATACATTTAAAATTGGTGAAAAAAAATCTACACTTCCATGTCTACATAATTTTCATTATAATTGTCTTAAAAAATGGGTGTATGAAAAAAGATTATGCCCATTATGCAAAACGGAAATATATCAATAAAAATTCCTTGATTTATATGACTAGTGCTTGCTTCATGCTGAAGTGCTCCAGTTGTTAAACTGTTTCTCAATTGCGCATGACCTCTCAAAGCACCCGGCATAGTATATTCCGTCTGAAAAAAATACGGATATTTAAATTCATCAAAATGTTCACAAATTTTTTCATATTGATCGCGCTTCATTGCAATATCAATGTCATCATCCCACGGAATAAAACCTTTATGTCTCACTGCTCCTAAGAGTGTCCCACCACAAGCAAACCACCTCAGATTATATTTTTTACATATACGGTCAAATTCAATTAACATGTCGAGTTCTATGGCCCATACAGCTTTCATTTCTGAACTTACGGTATATCCGCAACGTTCTTCTTTATTGAGAAAATTTAGGGGTAAATTAATTTTAATGGGTAACATTTTTATTTTTTATGACCTCACGTTATAAATTTCTGATATAAGTTCCGCTTAAAAAATTGTCAGTTCCTATAACTTGCGCCCAATCTTCGGAACTTGTTGCAACAACTTCGGCGTTATTGCCGTTAAATGTTATCGTTACTCCGCAATTTTTAAAATTTTCATCGTTGGTTTCGATTTCGTTTTCATCGATCCAGCCTTTAGAACTCCATTCAAATCCAGAAGACCAGAATTTAATTTCAGCTTCCATCGAATCAATATCGATAATTTTAACCGTCAAAATAATTTTTACGCCGGATTTGTTTAAAATATATTCGCCTTCATGTTCATAACTTGGCGTGTAAATAGCATCATCGTTAATATTTTTTTCTTCTGTTGCCTTATTTATTTTTATTTCTTTGGCGTTGTTAATTCCTTTTGAAATTTTATCCGCAATCACTGGCAGATCTTTAGCTCTATCGTTAGTAGCTTTTGTATATGCTTCGACGCGTGAAAATCCTTGATTAATATAATTTCTTGCAACATCATCACGGACGTTATTAAGCCATGCGCGCTGATTATTTAATAATTCTTGAAATTCATTTTTTTTCATAGATTTTTTTAACTTGTTCCAGACCGCACTTAAATTTTTATCGGCCTTCGCAAAATTTGCATTATTCTTCTTAAATTTTAAATATTCTGCATCGCTTAAAGCATAAGCCGGAGCAATCATTAAAAATAATAATATAACTGATAAAAATATTTTTTTCATAATTAATTAATTAATAAATCCTCCATTAAAAAAATTAAAAACGCAAAATATATAAACTGCAATTTATTTCATTTCTTTCATTTCATTTTAATGCCACTCTATATTAACTTTAATTATAAATTCCTATTTTCGTCGCAAATATTCTCAACATGAAACTTATTAATTTTAAATTTTTCCGCCAGCGTTTAGGCTCCTGAATCATCCTGTAAAGCCACTCAAATCCAATTTTTTGAATCCATAAAGGAGCACGCTTCAATTTTCCGGAAAATACATCAAACGCTCCGCCAACTCCTACAGCTAAAATATTATTTAAAATTTCCCGATGCCTGTAAATCCATTTCTCCTGACGAGGCTGCCCCATCGCCACTAATAAAATTTTTGCGCCGGAATTTTTAATTTGCTCCGGAATATTTGCATCGTAAACATCAAAATAACCGTCACGAAATCCAGCAACTTTTAAACCAGGAAATTTTTCTGCCATCTTTTCAGCACATATTTCCGCCGTGTCTCCTTCAGCTCCAGCAAAATACACCGGCCAATTTTCACCAGCTGCTACCCTGCATAAATTTTCAGCGAAATCTATACCGGCAACTCGTTCTTGAATAGGCATGTTCAAAAATCCTAAACCAATACGCAAGCCAGCTCCATCTGCTAATACAAGCGAAGAATTATTTATTATCTCGTTAAATTTTTTGTCCTTTAAAGCTAATTCCATCCCGATAGCATTTAACGTTATTATCAAATCGCAATTTTTATTTTTATTTTTATTATTCTCATCGCCGTAACTTGAAATTAAAAATCTCGCTCGCGATATTGCGTAATTCATCGAAACGTTATCGAGTTTTATACCCCATAATACAGGCTGTGAAATCAAATTTTTATTTTTACTGTGCATGAAAAAAATCATACTCGCTATAACTAAAATTAATACCGCATAATAATCCCAAGCCGCCGCTATACTCGTCAATGCACACATAAGCGCAACAGACTGCACCGCTTCAGAATGTTCGAGACCGTTATTTAATATTGACCTGTAAATTCTTTCACTTGAATAATTATTTTCTGGATTGTCCGCAAAAATTCCCCGCACTATATTTATAAAAATTTCTATTATAGGAATAGCAAATAATCCAAATGATAAAAATAATACTGTGCTTAAAATTATTCCGTTAGTATTCCCAATTATTACGCTACCGCCGACTATTATTCCCCATATCGATGACAATGCCCGGCCCGCTTGCCTGTAAACATTCCCGAACCTGCTCCAAAATGCAATTAACAAAACTAAACCGGTGAAAATTAACGGAACTGCTCCAAAATTCGTAACAAAACATACAGCCATCATCAAAATATAATACACGGCTAATACATGACCAGTTAATCCGGGAATCTCATCGAGATAATTAAATATAAACGGGAAAAAACTGAACCAGATCGTTTCTGCTATAAATGACATGCCGGGCGTTAAATAAATATATTCTTCGTCAGGGAATTTTATAAAATTTATTCTCGGCCCGAAATATGCGCATAATGCTCCAATCGCAAAATATAAAATGTTATATCTCGAATTTTCGTTTATGCTCGAAATTATTCCGATAACTCCCGCCAATAATCCACCGCCGACAATTACACGAGCCTCAAAACTTCCGTATAAACTCGTGAGCACCAGCCATGCACCAACCAGCAGAATATCCCGGAAATAATTATATTGTTTGGGCTGCAGAATGCTTTTTACAAATCTCTGCGTTACTACACATGCTACAGCCGTAAAACATATTATTAACGTATGCAATTAATTCCGTCCATATATGAGATTAATGCGTCTGGAATTTTTATGCTGCCGTCTTCCTGCTGATAATTTTCAACGATGGCAATTAACGTCCTGCCCACTGCTATACCTGAACCGTTTAACGTGTGAGCAAATTTTATTTTTCCGCCGTCCGCTGGTCTGTATCTTAAATTCATACGTCTCGCCTGAAAATCTTCGCAGTTTGAACACGAACTGATCTCACGGTATTTATTTTGAGACGGAAGCCAAACTTCAAGATCATAAGTTTTACACGAACCGAAACCAATATCGCCAGAACATAAATTTACAACGTGATAAGGCAACTCCAAAATTTTTAAAACGTCTTCGGCATCGCTCGTTAATTTTTCTAATTCGTCATAACTTGTTTCAGGTGTGCAGATTTTTACCATTTCGACTTTATCAAATTGATGCTGCCTCATTAAACCGCGAACATCACGGCCTGCGCTTCCTGCTTCGCGTCTGAAACATGGAGTATAAGCAGTGTAATATAACGGCAAATCTTTTTCATCCAAAATTTTTTCACGGTTTAAATTCGTTAAAGGCACTTCCGCCGTAGGAATCAGCCATAAATCTTCATTTTGAATTTTATATAAATCTTCTGCGAATTTCGGGAGCTGTCCAGTTCCTTCAAGAATCGAAGAATTTACCATGAACGTCGGCTCAATTTCTTGATAACCGTGCTTTTTTGTGTGAAGATCCAACATAAAATTTATTAATGCCCGTTCCAATTTCGCGCCGAGATTTTTTAAAACGGTGAATCTGCTCTGAGCTAACATTACACCCTTTTCAAAATCCATAATATTTAAAGCTTCTCCCAAATCCCAATGCGGTTTAGGTTCAAAATTAAATTTTTTCGGTTCGCCCCAAGTTCTTACGACTGGATTATCGTTTTCATCTTTTCCGATTGGAGTGGTCGCGCTTAATTTATTCGGTAATGACATCAAAATATTATGAATTTGCGTTTCAATTTCGTTTAATTCCGAATCTAAATTTTTAATTTGTTCGCCAATCCGTTTTATTTCTGCTTTCAGTGCGTTAACATCCCAGCTTGAACCCTTAGCAGCTCCGATTTTTCTAGAGCCTTCGTTACGTTGAGCTTTTAAATTTTCAGTTTCGCCTATAATTTTGCGTCTGCGTTCGTCAAGTCCAACCAAAATTTTTACATCAAAATCATGATTACGGGCATTTAAAAAATTTTGAACTTCATCCAAATTCGCAAGTATATATTTAATATCAAGCATTATAAATTTTCTCCTGATCTACATTCCTAATATTTTTTAATAAATTTGCCATCTCTATTGCAACCGCTGCACATTCAGAGCCTTTATTTCCTGCTTTACTTCCTGCGCGTAATAATGCCTGCTCTAAAGTATCGCACGTTAACACGCCAAAAACTACAGGGATACGATGTTCAAGCCCAACGCTCGCGAGACCTTTCGACATTTCAGCTGAAACATAATCAAAATGTGGAGTATCTCCGCGAATAACTGCACCCAATGAGATAACGGCATCAAATTTTCCGGTTAAAGCGACTTCCTTCGCAATTAAAGGCAATTCCCAAGCTCCGGGAACCCAAAATATTTCAATATTATTTCCTGAAACATCATGACGCATTAAATTATCTTTAGCACCTTCCAATAATTTCGATGAGATCAGCTCATTAAAACGCGAAACTATTATTGCAACTTTTAGGCCAGTCCCTATTAATTTGCCTTCGTTTACTTTCATAATAAAATTTTTTCACACTCCGAATTTAATTTTTTTAATTTAAAATATATGACCCATTCGTTGAGCCTTAGTATTTAAATATTTTTCGTTAAATTTATTTGAATTAATTATAATCGGTACACGTTCAATAATTTCCATTCCGTATTTTTCAAGCCCTGTAATTTTTCCGGGATTATTTGTGAGCAGTTTTATTTTTTTCAGTCCGAGATCTTTTAAAATTTCTGCTCCTGTTTCGTATTCGCGTAAATCCGGCGCAAAACCCAGCGCGATATTTGCTTCGACCGTGTCAAGTCCTTCATCCTGCAATTTATAAGCGCGTAATTTATTTAATAATCCTATGCCCCTGCCTTCCTGACGCATATATAAAAGGACTCCGCATTTTTCTTCAGCGATCATTTTCAAAGCTGTATGAAGCTGGGGACCGCAGTCACAACGCAGTGAACCTAAAACATCCCCCGTAAAACATTCGCTATGAACTCGAACTAAAACGGGATCATTATTTAAAATATTTCCCATTGTGAGGGCTATATGTGTATGAGCGTCATCATCTTGGGTTATGCCTCTATAAGCATGAGCTTTAAAAATTCCGTATTCAGTTGGGAGATCGACTTCTAATTTTTTCTCAACACGTTTAAATCCGCTGAATTTTAAATTTATGTCGTGTTCATGGCCGGAACATTTATTATTATTATTTTTATTATTATTTTTATTTACATCAATATCCAAAATTTTTAAGCTCCTCCATTGTTATTTTTATATTATTATTATTTTTCTGCAAAGCCCGCGCGACATATTTGCCTAAAATATCCGTTTCAATATTTACGATGCTTCCGACTCGAATATTACCGAGCGTGCAAAATTTTAAAGTGGTCGGAATTAATCCAACTGAAAAATAATTTTTATCGTCGTTCACATCTATAACAGTTAAGCTCACTCCATCGATGGCGATCGAACCTTTTGAGACAATTCCGTATAATAAATTTTTATCGTCCGGGCAAAATAAAGCCTGTTTAGTTTCAGAGCCTCGCAACTCTTTTAAAACTGCAATGCCGTCAACATGTCCGCTAACAATATGCCCGTCTAATCTGTCATTTAATTTTAAAGCACGTTCCAAATTTAATTTAATTCCAGGATGTAAATTTTTCCCGAACCAAGTTTTATTAACAGTTTCGGCCATGAGTTCGACTGTAAAATTTTTTCCTGAAATATTCGTGACTGTTAAACATGCTCCGCTGACTGAAACGGACTGACCTAAAATTAAATTATTTGAAATATCGCTCTCGATCGTTAATTCGTAAAATGATCCTGAACGTTTAAAATTTTTCGTAATTCCTTGAGCTTCTATAAGGCCGGTGAACATTTAAAAACACCTTCGATTAAAATATCTTCGCCAATATTACGAGATTTAATATTTTTTAAGTTTAATGCTTGATCCATATTATTTATTTTAAAGCCTGACACAAAATTTAACCCTTCGCCCAAAATTTTAGGAGCTGTAAATATTTTTATTTCGTCCGCTAAATTTTCGCGCAAAAATGAACCGATTACACTCGCTCCGCCTTCGACCATTAATTTTAAAATTCCGATTGAGTGCAGATATTCGAGAGCTGAATTTAAATTTATATTTCCCGATTGAGCTGGCAATTTTTTAATGGTTGAGCCTGATGCTTCGAGCCTTGAAATTTTATTTTTGTCGGAATCTTCTCCGGTTAAAATTACGCAAGGCAGGACTTTAGAATTTTCCGGTATTTTTAAATTTGCGTCTAAAATTATGCGCGTTGGATTTTTTCCGGATATATTCCGCACTGTTAATTCTGGATTATCGTTCAAAATAGTATTAATTCCCGTTAAAATTCCATCGTATTCTGCCCGTAATTCATGAGCGTAAATTCTTGACTGAGTGCCGGTGATCCATTTACTGCAACCATTTGAGAGCGCAATTTTTCCGTCGAGGCTGGAGGCAATTTTTAACAAGACGTAAGGGCGTTTATATTTGTGATAAAAAATGAATCCGCGATTTAAATATTTAGCTTCGTTTTCTAGAATTCCGACATCAACATTAATCCCGGCATCTTTTAAAATTTTTATTCCTTTACCGTTTACTAAATTATTCGGATCGGACATTGCTATAACTACGCGAGAAATTTTTTCATTTACTAGCCTCAGCGCACACGGCGGAGTTTTTCCGTAATGCGAGCATGGTTCTAAATTTACGTAAAGTGTTGAGCCTTCAAGATTAAAATTATTTTGTCTAGCATTTTCGATGGCGTTAATTTCTGCGTGATTCGAGCCGAATTTTTTATGCCAGCCCTGCCCGATGATTAAATTATTTTTCACGATTACGCAACCAACCAGAGGATTAGTGAAAGTTTTTCCACGTCCTAATTCTGCGAGAGTTAAAGCACGTTTCATAAATATTTCATCAAAATTTTTCATGAACATTATTATAACTATATTTAAAATTTTCTGGCCAGTAATAATAATTTAAATTGCTGTAACAAATAATTTTTAATACGACAATCAAATTAAACGAAATTAAGCATAAAATAAACAGGTGATATTATAAAAAAAATTTTTATCGGGAGGATTTTTAAAATAAAACGCGCATTAATTTTAATATTATTTATAAATTTTTTATCTGCTCCAGCCTTTTCGCTCGTAGCAAGACACAGAAATAATTACGACATAATAATCGCAGGTGCAGGAACTGGAGGAATTTCAGCAGCTATTCAAGCCACAAGAATGGGCGCAAATGTTTTAGTAATTGAAAATTCTAACTGGGTCGGAGGTCAAGCTACTGCCGCCGGTGTAAGTTCTATGGACGACATGAGCAGATTAAGATCAGGGATATATCTGGAATTTATAAACAGGCTTAAAAATTATTACGACATGCATAATAAATCAATGGCTACATGTTATTGGAGCAATAAAAGCACTGCGTTTGAACCAAAAATCGGCCAAGAAGTTTTATTAACGATGATCGCTGATGCTAGACGTTACGGAACGCTGGATATATTTTATAACTCCGAAATAATTAACGTGCATAAAACAGGAAAAAAAATCACGGGTGTCACAATAAATAAAAATAATAATTCCCGCAAAATCGACTGCAAAATTTTAATTGACGCTACAGAATACGGAGATATTATTCCGCTTGCTAAAGCTAAATACCGCGCAGGAAATTCAATTTCACCGTACATAAATCAAAACGCAATGATACAAGATATAACTTGGGTCGCAGTAATAAAAAAATATCACGGAGGAATACCGGATCATTTAAGGCCAAAAAATCCTATGCCAGGTTATGAAGACGATAAAAAAATTTTTGCCGGATATATTTCAGCGGACGGAGCTAATTTTAAAAATATTTATCCCGTTCAACTCCCTTTAAATTTTATTTCTCATAATGCTTACAGAGGGATGCCTGATTCTTCAATAAGCTGGAATTATGACGCGAGCCGGGCGAATTGGAAAAATATTACTAAAACTCAATTAAATTGGGCGAATGATTATCCCGGTATTTCGGGCTGGATAAATGGCCGTAAAGGTTTGCCGGTGAATTATCTAGAAAATAAAAAAATTCGTTCCGACATCGAAAAAGCTGCGTTAATAAAAACTTTAAATTTAATTTATTACATTCAAAACGAGTTACACGAAGAATGGAGCGTCCCAGATAACGAATATAATAATAAAATTCTGCCCGAAGTCGCTAAAAATTTCCCGCGAGAATGGCAGGAAATAGTTTTACGTATGCCCCCGATTCCTTATGTACGTGAAAGCAAAAGAATTATAGCTGAACACACTTTAACATCTCACGAACTCCTTTTAAATTCTTTAAGTTACCGCGATGGGAAAACCAGTCACGAATTTTCAAATTCAATTGCTATCGGCGGTTATATTTTAGATTTACACGGCGCTAATACGGATTCCGATCTCGAAAATGATTTAAATGAGCGTTCGGCTTTACTGGACATAAACAGACCGAGAGGACAATTTCAAATACCAATGGATATTTTAATCCCTGAAGATGTTGACGGGTTTATAGCTGCAGAAAAAAATTTATCGATGTCAAGATTAACAGCAGGTGCGATGAGATTACAGCCGATTACTATGATGACCGGGCAGGCTGCTGGAGCTTTGGCGGCGATGTGCGTAAAAAATAATTTGCGTCCCAACCAAATGCCGGCATTACCCGTACAATGGGAGTTATTAAAATCCGGTGTAATTTTGTCGTTATGTAATTATTCTGATGTCCCGCCGGAAAATAAAATTAATGCTGCTGTTCAAATTTCAAATTTATACGGGCTGGCCGAGCCTGAAGAATATCCGCATGAATTGCCGGAAGAAATAAATTTTGATAATGCTGTACTCGCAATGGCAACAATAAAAATAAACAGTAAAGGAATTTTCGGAGCTGATAAATTAATGACTAGAGCTGAAGCTGAAAAATTATTACAGACTTCACGGCGGGTTTTTCGTGTTATAAATACCGGTTCTTATTTTGAGAATGATCCTGATAAAATTATCTCGCGCGGAGATTTTGCAAAAGCTGTTTACGAAGCATTTCCGTTACTGAGCAGAGCAAAAATAAAAACGAACGCTGAAAATTATTTTATTCTGACGAAAAATAAAAATTCTGATTACGTCGAAAAATTATCGAAATTGGGAATACTTGAAATTTATAAAACTGAATCGGAGAAAAATTTTCATTTTGGCAGACCTGTTAAAAAAGGTGAAGCGGTTGACATTATTGTACGTGCTGCAGTTGTTTCGGCCGGCGTGTAGATAAACAAAATAAAAAATAAAAAACCTCCCGGTAAAATTTTGGGAGGCAAATTTTTTAAATTTTTTTAAATTATTAATTTACCGCTTTAAACTTATCAGCATAAAAATTATTAACGCAGAAATAAAAATTACAAGTCCAAAACCTAAATTACAAGAATTATAATCACCAGCTCTCCATATTGATCCGCCGGAACCATTTGAACTATTAACCAAATCGGGATCGCTCGCTGAGAGTGCAATCATGCCGATGGCGTTTAAATAATTTTCTTCCTTAATATCCGGGCTGTAGACAATATGAAAATAATAACTTTCCGGGATTTTTCCGAGACTGTTATTTACATATTTCAAATTATTTACTTGTATCAAAATATCTCCGCTTTGTCTCGCTGTTTCTCTGAATGGTCCAAACACAGGGTATTCAATTCCGTTGAGCTTCCAAAATTTATCCGGCTTATATCCAGTTTCATAAATCGGATTTAATTTCCATTCTTCGTAACTCGAAATACCTTTTTGCGGATGTAAATCATATGTCCCGTAATCATCGTAAAATTCATAATATTTTGAAGTCGTCTGCGAAGTATTTAAATAATTTACCAAATGAAAATTTACTACAACATCCGGACTTATTCCGGGTAAAGTTAAAATTAAACTTTCTACAGGATATTCATTTACTGAATTATTTTGGTATAACGTGTGAATTTCAGGATAATTTTCAACGTTGAGATCATTTATTTTTATTTCGTCATTTAAATTTGAATCTTCATCAGTCTTTGCGATCGTGTAAACTTTTATGCATGCGTTCATCGGTGTTGAATAAAAAATTTCTTCGTCAAATTCATCAACTTCAGTTATTTTTGTGCCGTCAAGCCACGCAGCTCCCTCCGCTGAAAAATAACTCTCTCCATCATGAACTACAGCAAAATCAGAATAACCGGCTACACGAGTCTCAACGGCTAAAGGGTAATCAAATGAAGGCGTATAAAATTTCATAAGAACTGAAAAATAATGAGACTGCTCAATATTTATATTATTTTCGAGTTTTATCGTATGATAGCCGGCATATTCCTGCACTCCCTCTCCTGAAGTTAATAAATTTCCGAGTCGTGGCGTTCTGGGTTTATCCGTTCCCAAATCATAAATATAAAATTCATATTCGCAATTATTAGCGGTCGTGTAAAATGAAATTGATTCAAGTTTCTCCGCGTCACTTAAAATTTTAAATACATTCGCAGCCCAAGCAGTTTCGGAATTATATCCGTATGAATTACACCAGCCTAAAAGATCATGCGCATAAACTTTTAAATTATTCGGAATGCTCTCAGTTATATAAGCGAGTCCCCATTGTATAAACTGTTCATATGACATCCAAAAATATCCGTTATCGAGTGTATATTTTTCATATTCTTCACCGTCATCATCGTAAAGTGTAGCGCTTAAATTTTTCCAGTTAGATTTTATGAGCCAAGCTCCGTCAGAATTTGGGCGTTGAGATTCTACAAAATTATTGCGTGAGTAATTATCATCCCAGCCTGCTATAACAACCGTATTATTTGCCAGAGATTCATCGGCTTCGGCATCATTGCTGTCTACAACTCCGTAATAAAATGCGTGAGTGTCAAAATTTAAACTTTCTTCATTCGCTCCGTTAGAGTGATATGCGATCTGAACAGCTCCATAATTCATAATTAAATTTTTAACGATGTCATAATTTTTTATGTCAGTTGAATATATTTCAATTTCATACGGATCTAAAAACGATTGGCCTGGCTCGTAAATTGGATTTGCAAAAATTGCTTGAGTCAATCTTATTTTAGGCGTTCCAAAATCTTGAGGCTGTGCACTTTGTGACGGAATATAACCAGCTTTTTCCATTGATTCATAAGACGGTATATCACCTTTTGATTTCATGTACACGAAATTTTTTAAATCGACGCTTAAAGCTGAAAGTTTTTCATTTGAAATATAATTCATTTCGTTTTCATTTATTGGGCCGTCCAATCTTGATAAATATGCGATGCTCATTAATTCATTTCCGTTTTCAATTGCAGTATAATCCGGATTAAGCCTTTCGCCGTATGGAGTAAAAGTATATTCGCGGTCAGTAAAAAATAATCTCGAAAACCATAACATATGAAATTCTGATAAATCTATATTGTTATTAATATTTTGCGTTAAATAATTTGATTCGAGCGCAGCAATTGATGCAAATGCCCAAGCAGTTTCAAATAATCCTTGATCGCGGGCTTCCGTAATTCTGTTTAAAGTTCGTAAATCATATTTAGCCGGAATATCTGAAGCAATTTTTATATTTGGCGGATTTTGAGACAAGTGCGATAAATTTACGGGAGAATTAAAATAATTATTATTGCTGTTATTATTGTTGTAAAACTCTGAAACCGAAAAATTATTTTTATTCACAAAACTTTTTGACATCGGAGCAAATCCAGCAAAAGCGCGGGAATTTAAATTAAATAATATTACAAATAAAAATAAAAATATCGCGATAAAAAATTTTTTCATGTTTAAAATAAAATGCCTCCTTTTATAAATTTTCGGATTATATCAAATAAAAAATAGCGACCTCGTTAAACTTCTTGAGATCGCCATAAAAATTTTTAATTGTTCCGTCTGTCACTTTATCAAGCGTGCATATATAAATTTAAATTTCCCGTTTCGTTCGTGTAAAAATAAATAAATGAATCACATCGCTAAATTAAAGACAACAGCATCACGAAAAATGAAAAAATTATTCCGCAGGTCGTCGCGTTTAAATTTACGAATCCAAAATTTACAACATGCTTAACCGTGTCGAGCGTGCATATATATAAATTTAAATTTCCTGTTTCGTTTGTGTAAAAAGTTATAAATAATGTTAATGCCACTCCCAAAACCGCAGAAAGTATCGCGCCAAAATTTGAAGCCCTTTTCACAAATAACCCAAATATTAAAGGCGCTGCAAGTGATACGCTCATCAACGAGTAAAAAATTGTTAAGGCTGAAATTATATTTTCAAGTTTCAACGCAAATAACACGCCTATTATTCCGCAGCTAAACGATATTACGCGAGAATATTTTAATAATTTTTCATCTGATATATTCGGGTTAAAAAATCTTTTGTAAATGTCGTTCGTCAAAGCTCCAGCCAACATATATAAAACAGTGTCCGCCGTACTGACTTCAGCGGCAAATATTCCGGCTAATGCTAACAAAGCAACATAAAACGGCATCATATTTTTCATTGCGATGGGTAAAGCTGTATCAGGATTTTTTAAATCAGGAAAATTTGCAAATGCGGCCATGCCAATTATTACGGGTATAACTGCAAAAATTAACTGAACTAAACCATTTAACGCCGTTCCTATTTTTATGGAGCGTTCATCTTTTGCGGCGAAAACTTTACCGATTAAGCCGGGCGAAATAAAAAACGATGGAACTAACATTACAATATATCCAATTATTGCGGTCGATCCCATTCCGAAAAAATCAAAATACGATTCATTATTTATGCTGCTCGAAATTCCAGACCATCCGCCAGAATATTTTAAAACAAACGGTAACGCTACAATAAACCCTAAAATAATAATTGCAACTTCAATAATATTTACGAATGCGCTCGACAATAATCCCCCAGCCGTAAAATATAACGTCGTTACAACTGCTCCGCAAATTATTCCGTAAAATTTTGGAACGTCCGCAACTGCTTCCAGAATCCAAGCGATCCCCAATAATTGACCTGAAAATAATGCTAAAGTTCCGACCGCCATCATTAGCGATAATAACCCGGAAAATATTTTACTGTATCGAAAATCTAAATAATCGCTCAACGTAAATAAATTATGTTCTTGGGAAATTTTCCAGATCTTCGGGCCGATTATGTAAGCTAAAATTATCGAACCGATCCCCGCGCTCCCAATCCACCACCATGCAGATAAACCAAATTTATAAGCGAGTGCCGTCACTCCTACTGTTGAACCTGCTCCCAAATTTGCAGCGATTAAAGTCGTAAACAGTAAACCAGAATTTAATTTGCGGCCTGCTACAAAAAAATCAGAAGCAGTTTTAACACGCCGTCCGATAAATGCGCCAATGAAAATTAAAATTAATGCGTAAATTATTATAACTGCAAGCATAAATAAAAAATCACTCCGAATATAAATATATAAAAAAATCCTGCTCGCATTAGAAATTTAACACAAGCAGGAATAATTTTTTCCGTATTCTTAAAATTTTGGCTGGGGAACAGGGATTCGAACCCCGATTACATGATCCAGAGTCACGCGTGCTGCCGTTGCACCATTCCCCAAAAATCTTTATAAATTATATAAATTCAACGGTTGAAAATTTTATCAGCATAATTTAAAAAGTCAATTTAATTTAATTGCGCCTTTAACATCGCCGGTAAATATTTTTCGTTTAAAATCTTCTGTTTTAACTGGGCTTTACGAGTATTTTTATTGTCGTACATTTCAAATAATCTCAGCTCAAAATTTAAACGCCATTCAGAATCCGGATAATTTTTTAAAAATGTTTCGAGTATGTTAATAGCATCGTTTAATTTTTCTTCGTCGAAAGCATTTAAATATAAGTCCGCTAAATTCCAGTAAGCTAACTGCGCGCCGTCAGTATTTGGATATTTGCTTATTATCTGTTTTAAAATATTTTCGCGTTCAAAAGGGTCTCCGGAACTTCCAAGCCGATTAAATTCGACACGTAAAATTTGAGCTTCCTGCTCCGGGTTTAAGACTTGTGCCGGACAAATCGAACATGAAAATATAATAATTAAACTGCAAATTAAAATTTTAAATTTAAGCATCTGGCCTCCCAAATGAAACATATTCAAAACCTTTGCGCTTCATGTCTTCAGGTGAATATAAATTTCTGCCGTCAATAATTAAATTACGTTTCATTAAATTTTTCATGCGCATAAAATCGGGCTGTTTATAAATATCCCATTCCGTAACTATTACAAGGGCATCAGCATTATTTACAGCGTCATATAAATCGTTTACGAAAATTAAACCTTTATGATCGCCCAAAACTTTTTTAGTTTCATTGATTGCTCTGGGGTCGCTGGCCTGAACTTTTGCTCCTGCGTTCAATAATGATTTAATTAAAATTTGTGCTGGAGCTTCGCGGGTGTCTGAAGTTTTTGGTTTAAAAGCGAGTCCCCAAATTGCAATAATTTTATTTTCGAGGCTGTCAAATTTTGCGTTTACTTTTGCGAACAATAATTTTTTAGCGTCTTCGTTCACTTCATCAACGGCCGTTAAAATTCTCGTTTCGTAACCTGCAGCCCTCGCGAAATCTCTTAAAGCTCTCACATCTTTAGGGAAGCATGAACCGCCATAACCGCAGCCGGCATTTAAAAATTTTTTACCTATTCTTTGATCCATTCCTATACCTTTGCGGACGCTTTCGACATCTGCGCCGACGTGATCGCAAATTCCTGCAATTTCGTTCATGAAAGAAATACGAGTCGCGAGCATTGCATTAGCTGCATATTTGGCCATTTCAGCGGAAGGGATATTCATAAATAATAATTTTGATGAGTCCAAAAATGAATAAATATTATTGAAAATTTCGTGAGCTTCCTGATCTCTTACGCCGATTATTACGCGGTCAGGTTCGAGGAAATCCGTTAACGATGATCCTTCGCGTAAAAATTCCGGGTTTGAGGCCATAAAAATTTTTATATTTGCGTTACGTTTATTTAATTCTTCGTTGAGCCAATTTTCAACTTTTTTATTTGTGCCGACTGGTACTGTAGATTTTACGACTACCAATAATTTATTTTGAACGCCTGAACCAATATCACGGGCAGCACTTTCGATATATTTTAAATTTGCGCTTCCGTCTGGATTTTGAGGAGTTCCGACGCAAATAAAACATGCTTCAGCGTCCTTTAATGCTTCGTGAGTAGATTCCGTGAAAAATAATCTGCCTTCGTTCATATTTCTTGACATCATTTCTGCGAGGCCGGGTTCATAAAATGGAACTACGCCGCTTTTTAAAATTTTTACGCGTTCTTTATCGACATCAACGCATGTTACAATATTTCCGTATCTTGCCAGGCATGTACCTGTTACTAGTCCGACATATCCTGTACCGATTACAACAATTTTCATGATTAAATTAAATTCACCTCGTGTAAAATTATATATCACTAAAAAATTTTAATTGGAGTTGATAATATTGCTCGCCATAAAAGGTTTTATTAAAAAGTTTGCCCCATTAAGTTTACAGATGACATATAAGAAAATAAAAATATTATTTTGTTCAGCATTTGAATATATTTTTTCAGAACCAAAAAATTTTAAATATGATCTCGCAATTGTCGCAATTATAAAAAATGAAGGCCGTTATATTGATGAATGGATTAAATATCATCTTTTGGTTGGGGTGCAGCATTTTTATTTGTATAACAACGAAAGTGAGGATAATATTCAGGAAATTTTAAAAGACTATATTAAAAGGGGAATTGTAGATTTAATTTATTTTCCTGGAAAGGCTCAACAGATTCCGGCGTATCAAAATGCTTTAAAAAAATATCGTAACGAGTGCAAATATATGGCAGTGGTTGATGCTGATGAATTTATACGCCCGATCGATCACAATAAAAATATTCTTGATGTCATAGAAGAAATATTTAAACTTGCAAAAAATAATAAACGTGTTGCAGGAGTTTATATAGCCTGGAAAATGTTCGGTTCGTCAGGACACGTGAAAATGCCGGAAGGTGGTGGGGTATTAAATAATTTTTTACATTGTGAAGAGACAGGATCAAATCCTCACAGAATGGGTAAAGTAATTATAAATCCCCGCAAAACATTTTATTTTTTAAATCCTCACTTCCAAATATTAGGCTGGGGAAATATTTTTTATATGCTGAATGAAAACGGCGAAAAAATTTTAAGCTGTGATGTTAAATTAACTCTGAAAAAAATCTGTATACATCATTATTTCACGAAATCGAAAACCGAATTTTTAATTAAACGCAACAGAGGTAGAGCCGATTTATTAAAATCGAGGCCGTTAAAAGATTTTGATATATTTAATTTTAATGATGTTTATGATGATTCAATGTTATATTACGCTGATAAGCTAGAGAATATAAAAACTTACGGAAAATGATTCGATTAAGAATTTTAAGAGCGTTAAGGTGTGTCGATGAAGTAGCATTAATTGAAGCAGAAATTACGAATAAAAGTTTTTTAACTTGTTAAAGATCCCTTAAAAATTTATAATTCAAAAAAATATGCTTTGCTAATAATGAGATAATATGTTTATTTGTTACTTATTATGAGAGTTTCAATATATAGAATTTTCGTTGAATTTTAATTTTTATTAGCCAGAAAGGATCTTAAAATTATGATTTTCGCAATATCTTTTATTATGTTAATGGCCGGAGCTGTTTTCGGCTATTTTATTATGCGCACGATGGATAATTCCAGAATCGACGGGACAAGAAATCAAATCGCCGTCATGTTAAAAAAATCCGAAGAGGATTCCGAAAATTTACGCCAGAAAAAATTATCTGAAGCTCGCAACGAAATAAATAAATTAAAGCAGGAAGCTCACAAAGATATTAAAGAACGTAAAACCGAAATTCAAAGGACAGAACGCAAACTCGAACAAAAAGAATCCAATTTAGACAAAAAAATTGACCGGCTCTCCAAAAAAGAAGACGAATTACGCGCTAAACATGAAGACGCAGACAAAAGACGCTTAGACCTCGAAGAAGTTATTAAACAGCAGGAAATGAAATTAGAAGAGATCGCAGAAATGACTCACGATCAAGCCCAAGAAATTTTATTGAAACGCACTGAAGAAAATTCAAAAAGAATATTGGGACTAAGATTAAAAGAGCTTGAGGAAAATGCTCACCGTGAAGCTGACAGAAAAGCCAGAGATATTATTTTAAGTGCGATCCAGCGTTGTGCGGTCGAGAGTGCCGGAGAAAGTACGGTGAGTGTCGTTCAATTGCCGTCCGAAGAAATGAAGGGCAGAATTATAGGACGCGAAGGCAGAAATATTCGAACATTCGAAAATTTAACGGGCGTTGATTTAATTATTGATGATACTCCGGAAGCAGTGACTTTAAGCAGCTTCGATCCAGTCCGCAGAGAAATAGCAAGGCGCGCAATGGAAAAATTAGTAACTGATGGCAGAATACATCCGGCCAGAATTGAGGATTTAATTGCAAAAGCATCGCGCGACATAGACGAAGAAATGATCGCAGAAGGTGAAAACGCAATTTTTGAAATGGGCATCAAAGAAATGCACCCGGAATTAATTCGCACAATTGGTCAGTTAAAATTTCGATTTAGCTACGGGCAAAATGCTTTATATCATAGTTTGGAAGTTGCGCAAATGTCCGGGTTTATTGCTGCAGAGCTGGGACTTGATGAAGAACTTGCGAGGCGTGCAGGATTATTACACGATATAGGCAAAGCAGTAGATCATAAAATTGAAGGCCCTCACGCTCAAATCGGAGCAGATTTAGCAAAACGTTACGGAGAAAGCCCGGAAATTGTAAGCTGTATAGCTTCGCACCATGATAATTTAGAAATTAACTCACCATATGAAGTAATTGTTTCAGTTGCTGATGCCTTGAGCGCATCACGTCCAGGTGCAAGACGCGAAAGTGTAGACGCATATATAAAACGTCTCGAACAGTTAGAAGAAATATCAAAATCATTTGAAAATGTTACAAACGCTTATGCTATTCAGGCCGGCAGAGAAGTCCGCGTGATGATTTCAGCAAATAAAACTGATGATGGTTCAGCGCATAAAATTGCTTTCGATATAGCCCGAAAAATTGAAGCAGAAATGAAATATCCGGGACAAATTAAAGTAAATGTTTACCGCGAAACAAAAGCGACAGAGGTTGCAAAATAGGACATGAAAATATTATTTTCTGGTGATGTGGCTTGGGAAACTGGTCGACGCGCTTTAACTTATGCATTGCCGATTTTAAAAGCTGAGTACGGCGGATTTGATTTTATAGTAATTAATTGCGAGAATGCAGCGCACGGAAAAGGTTTAACGCCAAAAGTTTACGAGGAATTAAAAAATTTAGGTGTTGACGCTATGACATCAGGTAATCATATTTGGGATAAATCTGCAATATTTGACTTATTAAACGATCGTGGCGCAAATATTTTCAGACCAGCAAATTATAATGCTCGTTGTCCCGGTCGCGGCTTCGGAATAATTGAGAAGGACGGCAAAAGATTAGGAATTTTAAACCTCGAAGGTCAAGTATTTATGCCCCCGATTGATTCGCCGTTCATGTGCGCAGATAAAATTTTGAAGGAGATAAGAGCTGACGAAAAAAATAAAAATTTGCCCATCATCGTAGATTTTCACGCGGAAGCTACATCCGAAAAATTAGCAATGGGGTATTATCTTGACGGAAGAGTGAGCGCAGTTCTTGGAACTCACACGCATATACAGACGGCAGATGAAAGAGTTTTTCCGAAGGGAACGGCTTTTATATGTGATGTCGGAATGACTGGCGGACAATCTGGAATTTTAGGAGTAAGCACGGAAAGCGCGATACCAAAATTTTTAACGGGGATGCCCTCAAAATTTGAACCGTGCGAAATTTCACCAGCATTCAGAGGCGTATTAATTTGGATTGATGATAATACCGGATTTGCAAAAGATATAATAAGAGTTCAACGGGATATTTGTTAAAAAATTGTTTAAAATATTTACGCAGATTATAAATTTTAAGTTTCAAATTATCCAGAAAGGAGAAAAATTTTAAATTATGGTACAAGGTTCTGCGCTCGTTGCTATTTTGGTAGCAGCAATAATTTTAATGGTCGTAATGATCTCGTTTTTTAAATTTCACCCGTTTATTTCGTTATTTGCAGTAGCTTTATTAATGGGTTTAGCGGTCGGAATGACTCCGGCAAAAGTTCTCGACACAATTTTAAACGGTTTTGGTTCAACATGTCGGGGCATTGGGGTTGTAATTTTACTCGGCACGATTATAGGGGCAATGCTCGAAAAATCCGGAGCAGCTTTCACGATGGCTGATTCAGTTTTAAAAGTTGTTGGCGAAAAACGTCCGGGACTTGCAATGAGTTTAATAGGCTGGATCGTTTCAATTCCTGTGTTTTGTGATTCAGGGTTCGTAATTTTATCATCGTTAAATAAATCTTTAGCCCGGCGTTCCGGTGTAAGTTTAACGACGATGGCGATCGCATTATCTACAGGACTTTACGCGACGCATACCCTAGTGCCTCCAACTCCCGGACCGATCGCAGCAGCTAATGAACTCGGTGCGGATTTGGGACTTGTAATAATGTGGGGCATCGCTGTTTCAATTCCTGCTGTATTAGCCGGATATATTTACGCGTTGATAGTCGGGCCAAAATTAAAAGTTGAAATGGAAGAGGCAGAAGATTACGAAACTTTAAAAGCTAAATTCGGAAAATTGCCATCAGCGTTTAAATCTTTTGCTCCGATTTTGATCCCGTTAATTTTGATTGCGTTAAATTCTTTTGTAAGTTATCCAACAATTTTGGAAAAGATCGGCGGAAAGGAAACGGCATTATTTACAATTTCGAATTTTATCGGGAATCCTGTAATAGCACTTTCAATCGGTGTAATTTTATGTTTCTTTTTGGCACCGTTCACGCAGGAAGTTACAAATAATTGGATCGGTTCAGGCGTAAAAGAAGGCGCAAATATAATAATGATTACCGCAGCTGGTGGAGCATTAGGCGCAATAATTTCGGCCAGCGGAGTGGGAAATTTTATCGGTGAATCTCTTTCAAAATATAATTTCGGAATATTTCTGCCGTTTATAATTGCTGCTGCTTTAAAGACTGCTCAAGGTTCATCAACTGTAGCTATAGTCACGACAGCTCAAATAATAGCGCCGATGTTAAGTTCGTTGGGTTTAGCAAATTCTCCGATGGGTTCAGTTTTAGCAACGTTAGCAATTGGAGCAGGTGCGATGGTTGTTTCACATGCTAATGATTCATATTTCTGGGTAGTAGCGCAATTTTCTGACATGGATTTAAACACGGCTTATAAATCTCATACGGTGGCGACGCTTATTGAAGGTGTTGCGGCGGTGTTAGTTGTATATTTAATTTCGTTGTACATGTTATAAAATTAATTCTGAGAAATTTCGAAATTTCATTTTTTATTTTTACTCTCTCCTTTACTTAAGGGGGGAGTAATTTTTTTTATGTTTAATGAATAAAATAATATAATAAAAACCAGAAAATTTTTTAACGGAGGCGCAGTTTTATTTTTTATCATGAACGTAAATTTTAATATTTTTCGCGAGTATGATATTCGTGGCAATGCTGACGAAGATTTAACGGATGAAATTGTGTATTTAATCGGCAGAGCTTACGGGACTTGGCTCATAAATCATAACGGCTCAAAAAAAATTACTGTAGGCGGAGATGCCAGGCTCTCAACTGAACGAATCAGAACAGCAATAATAAAAGGCTTAACTTCAACCGGCTTAAACGTAATAAATGTTGGTCTCGTCACTACTCCAATGTTATACTGGACGCTGAAATATTTTGATTTAACCGGCGGAGTAATGGTAACTGGAAGCCATAATCCTCCAGAAATGAACGGTTTAAAATTATGTTTCGATAAGGGCACGTTATACGGCGAACAAATTCAGGAAATTAAAAATTTAATCGAAGCAGGAAATTTTATACAGGGCGCAGGGCATTCAAGTAAAGTTAATATCGATGACGAATATTTAAAAATGTTGAAGTCAAAATTTAAGCCGTTCAACAAAAAATTTAAAGTCGTCTGCGATTCTGGAAACGGTGCAGCAGGTTTAACGGCAAAAAAATATTTTGAATCTTTAGGCTGTGAATGCGTTTCACTTTACGAAAAACCAGACGGAAATTTTCCAAACCATCACCCCGACCCGCAAAAACGCGAAAATTTACAGGACTTAATAAAATTCGTGAAATCTGAAAAAGCTGATGTCGGTTTTGCATTTGATGGAGATGCTGACAGGTTGGGGGTCGTTGATAATTTAGGCAATGTAATTTTTGGAGATCGCTTAATGACTTTATACTGGCGCGAAATTTTAAAAGCACATCCCGGCGCTTTAGTATTAGTTGAACCAAAATGCAGCATGGTTTTACCAGAAGAGGCCGAAAAATTAGGCGGAAAAGTTTTATATTGGAAGTCCGGCCACTCCGTAATAAAAGCAAAAATGCGCGAGACCGGAGCATTATTCGCCGGTGAATATTCCGGGCATATGTTTTTTGCTGATGAATTTTTTGGGCACGATGATGCATTTTATTCAGCCGGAAGAGTTTTGCGTATAATGTCAAATGAAAATAAATCTCTCTCGGAATTAATGAGCGATATTGAAATTTATCCTTCAACTGAAGAAATTAGAGTGCCGTGCGATGACACAATTAAATTTAAAGTAGTCGAGAATATAAAAAATAAAGCTCTCGAAAATTATAAATGTTCAACCATTGACGGCGTAAGAATTTTATATCCCGAAGGCTGGGGCTTAATTCGCGCTTCAAATACTCAACCAGTTATAACAGTCAGGTGCGAAGGTAAAAATAAAATTGCTCTTGAAAATATTATGCAGGATGTAAAGTCCAGAATTTTAGCGGAAAATTTACCGGATTTTAAATGGACGTTCTAAATTTTAAAAATATTATTAATTTCGGGTGCGATTTAAATTTTAATTTGCCGTTCAAAGTTGAAAATAATTCGGTGCTTGAAATCGGTTTTGGAAACGGAGAATTTACGGTTAAATATGCCAGATCCCACCCTGAAATATTTTTATATGCCGTCGAAATTTCCAAAGCTTGCGTAATTCGTTGTGTTAAGCGTGCTAAAGATTTAAGCAATTTAAAAATTATTCGGACTGATGCCCGGTACATGTTAAAAGAATTATTCCCGGACGAATCTTTAAATAAAATTATTATGAATTTCCCGTGTCCATGGCCAGGCAATAAACATGCTCACAGAAGAGTAACGGCTAAAGATTTCGCGGACGGTTTAGCGAGCGTCTTAAAAATTAATTCTGAATTTCAATTTACCAGCGATGATGAAAATTACTCAAATGAAGTCTGGAAGATTTTGGGCGCTCATGAAGCATTAAACCCGGAAAAATTTGAGATTAATTCCGAAATAGCATATTTAACAAAGTACGGGCGCAAATGGCTTAACGAAGGAAAAAATATTTATTCGTTGACGTTCAGGAAGATTAAAAAATTTTCGGTTGAGAGGCAAATAATTAATAATTCACAAATCAAAATTAATAAAATTAATTTTTTTTATAAAAAACAATAATTATAATTATCTATAAAATTATAATTGTATAAAAAAACAAATATAAAAAAATATATTTCAAAAATATATAATATAAACTTCCACCTAAAAATTAGTTTTTAGAGAACGTCTAATAAGAGCTTTTCCTTTTTTGCCAATAAACTTTCCTTCGAAATTATAAATAAGTTCTGTTCCAACTTTTTCCCCATTTAAATATTCACCTTCATAGACTAATCTATTAATATGATCATATTCTCTTCCTTTTCCATTTCTTTTCCCTTTAAGATATTTACCTTTAAATATTAACTGAAAATCATATGAATATTCTCTAACATTTCCATTACCATCTTTTAATTCATATATTACATTTCCATTAATATCATATCCTTTTCCGTCACATTTTTTATCAAATAAATAATCACCTTCATATTCCACATTACCATTACTATAAAAATTTTTACCTTTTCTCTTTTTATCTTCTATATATTCACCTTCAAAATTTTTTTTTCCATTATTACTATATTCTATACCTTTTCCATTCTTAACACCATTTGAATAATTTCCTTTAAATTTTATAATACCGTTATTATTATATTCTTTTCCTATTCCATTCTTAAGTCCATTTAAATATTGTCCATCAAATACTAATATTTTTCTTCCCATAGAATCCAAAATATACTCTTTTCCTTTTCCATTCTTAAGACCATTTAAATAATCTCCTTCGAATATTATACCAGTATAATTATATTCATATCCGTATCCATTCTTTAATCTATTTTTATATTCTCCTTCAAATATTAATAGACTTTGACCATTATACCATCTTTTATATTCTTTTCCTACTCCATTCTTTAATTCATTCACATATGTTCCTTCAAATACTAATTCTTTTATACTTCTATTTCTTTGATTTGTTTCTATCCAACGATATTCTCTTCCAAAGCCATTCCTTTTCCCATCAAAATATTCCCCTTCATATATTATTCTTATTTTAGAATCATATTCTATTCCTTTTCCATTTCTTTTACCATTTAAATAATTACCTTCAAATATTAATGAATTATTTTGATAATTATATTCTTTACCTTTTCCATTTATTTCCCCTTTGAAAAATTTTCCGCCGTATCTTATATAATCTATAATATTTATACCGAAAATATTTTGCCATTTTTTATTGTATATAAATAATCTTAATTTTTTTTCTGTATCCAAAAATGGAATAACTTTCTTTAATATATTTTTGCTTCTTATTTTTTCTAACATCTTTTTATTATGATATTATTTATTTGAACATTTTTAAATATAAAAATTTTATTATTTTTTTCGGATAATTTTTTTATAATATTATAATATATTAATAAGAAATATATTTTAATATTAATGATATTAAATATATTAATTAAATAATATTAAAAAATATATTATATGGGGATTGGGGATTGGGGATTGCGGATTGGGGATTGGGGATTGGGCCCAATCC
>CALCEM010000080.1 GCA_937900285.1 uncultured Fretibacterium sp.
AATTCGTAATAATATCGTGCCAGTCGTAAATATTGCTACAACAGCTTCAACGCCGGTTTTTATAATCGGTTTGATTTTGGGAAATTTTATGCTTGTTGATTTAGGAATTTTATTATTTTGCGGATCGTTAATATTTCATTTGATCACGCTCCCAGTTGAAATTAATGCAAGTATGCGCGCCCTGAAACTGCTCGAACAAACTCACACGCTAAATTCTCAGGAACTCGAAGGTGCTAAAAAAGTTTTAACCGCTGCCGCATGGACTTATATTGCTGCTGCTTTGAGTTCTGTTTTAATGCTGGTTAGATTATTAGTGATTCGCAATTCATCAAGAAGAGATTAAATAATAATGCGCGGGATCGAAGCTGCTTTAAAAGTAATTTCAAATTTAAATGATTCCGAAAAATTTGGCTCGGAACTTTTGAGAAAATTAGCTGACCGGGAAAAATTAAAAGTTCAAGATATTTCGCTGGCTTCATCTTTAATTTATATAACTATGAGGCGTAAAGAATTATGGCAGAATATCGCAAATAAATTTTTAAAGGAAGATATTACAACTTTAAATAAAAATGTTCGCGACTGCTTGACCGTTGGGACTGGCGGGCTGTTAGAATTACGAAGATTTGCCGGCGGAGTTCTGGTCAGCGGAATAATTGATTACATGAAAAAAAATAAATTAAATAAAAATATCCCGTTAGTAAACGCAATTTTACACAGAATAAACGAACATGGCCGGGACGAATTAGAAAAATTTAAAATTAGTTCAGATATAAAAGACCGCGCAATGTTTTCCGGCGTTCCTGTTTGGAGCTTGCCTGCTTGGGAAAGAACTTGGCAGCGCAACGAGCTTTTAAAAATTTTCGACATGATGATTCAGCCTGCTGTTTCAAGTATTAGAGTTATGCCGGGAAAATTGGAAGATGTTTTAAACGTTGAAAGCCTGCACGCAAAAAAATCTGATTTATCGGACGCAGTTCACTTAAATGAAACGATCTCACCGAAAAATTTACCGGGCTTTAATGAAGGATTTTGCACGCTACAGTCTGAAAGCTCAATTTTAACGGCTTCACTAGTAAAAAAATTTTATCGCGGCGGCTTAATTTTAGATATGTGTTCAGGTCGAGGAGTTAAGGCAGGTCAAATTTTACAGGAAATCGATGACGTAAATTTAGAATGCTGGGAAATTTCTGAAGGCCGGCATAAAAGCGCGTTAAAAGAAATACAACGCCTAAAAATTTCGGAACATAACAAAAATAATTTAATTCTAAAATTGGGGAATGCTCTTAATTTAAATCCTTCTGAACAACCAAAATTTATTTTACTTGATGCACCGTGCTCAGGCTCTGGAACTTGGAACAGAAAACCGGAATCGAAATGGCGTTTAACTTGGGAAAAATTTGACAAAAATATTAACGTTCAAAAAAAATTATTAAATCGAGCTTTAGAATTATGCGCACCTGGAGGATATATTTTATATATTACGTGCAGTCTGTTTAAACAGGAAAATGAAAATATTACAGCTGAAGCGATCTCAAAAAATAATTGTGCTGATATGTCGAGTTTAATAAAATTTAACGGTGAAGCATTTAAGCGCGGAAGGCCGTGGGGTGTATATATATTGCCTTATAATTCTTGGCTCGATGGATTTTACTGCGCGTTAATAATGAAAAAGGAGGCTTAATATTTTGGCTCGATTAGTGAGGCTTGTATTTCTGATCGTTTTATTAATTTTATTTTCGTCCGGTTCTATAGCATTTTATACGGTATTTGTCAGGCCGTCCGGGAAAGTAAATGTACCAAATATGTCGGGACGTTCAGTTGTTGAGGCGGTCTCTTTAGCTGAAAATTTAGGTCTCGTTGTTCAAGTTGAACCAGTTGGCGGAAGTTTGCCGGAGGGTATGGTGTTAGCGCAGTCGCCTGAAGCTGGGATCGAACTCCGTAAAGGTCAAGTCGTAATTTTACAGGTCAGTCGCGGAGGGAAATTGCATCCGGTCCCGGACTTAAGCGGAAAAAATTTAATTGCAGCACAAAATTTAATAAAAGAAAGTGGCTTCACCGTCGGCGATGTAATAAAAATTCGTGAAGGAAATTTATCGGGCGGGACTGTTATAGCTTATAGTCCTTCAGCTCCAGCTAATATTATTTCCGGCCGCAAAATAGATTTATTAGTACAGGAGGGCGGAAATTCTGAAATTTTGATCCCTGATGCTTCGCGTTTAGATGAATCTGAAGCGCGGAAATTATTGGGGACGAATGGCATACAAGTAACAGGAGTTGAACGCGTTTACAGTCCTTTAGTTCCCGAAGGTTTAGTAATCGAGAGCAAACCTGCTGCCGGAAGTGCTATTAAACTCGGACAAGGTGTAATTTTAAAATTAGCTACGCAAAAACGCCCGGCCGGTTATATTGGTGATGAGGATATTAATAATAAAAATAATTCGAGCGCTAATAATAACAACGCAAATAACACGAAGCAAAATAATAATAATAATAATTCAAGTGTTCGGCGCGTAAATATTCAGACTCCTGCGCAAAATAATAACGCTCAAGAGAAAAAGCCAGAACCAACACCCGAAAAAATTCCGGCTAAAACGCAAACGCAGACGCAAGTAAAAACTCAAACTCAACAGAACGCGCAAAATAATAATGATAATAATAATAATAATATTCCGCCGGCTCAAGACGCTAAAGCACCAGCAGCTACCGGGAATAAAACCGTAAATATACGTTATCAGGTTCCGCCGTTGACGAGTCCGATGAGTTTAAAAATTGAATTGACCGACCCTAAAGGCACGAGAACTATTTTAAACCGTCAAGCCCGAAGCGGTGAAAGCATAAATATCCCGGCAAATTATTCGCAGGAATGTATGATCAGCATTTATTTAGGAGGTACACCAGTTTGGCAGGAGAAGCACAAATAAAAATGAATCGTAAAATTTATTTAGCTCCTTCGATTTTGGGGGCGAACCCGTTGAAAATTTATGATGAAATAATTTCAATGCAAAATAATTTTGATTGGCTGCATCTCGATATAATGGACGGGCATTTTGTGAGGAATTTATCATTTGGGCCGGATTTTGCGCGGGCTTTAAATAAAAATTTTCCTGGTGCGTTTATTGATGTTCATTTGATGGTTGACGAATTAAAAATAATTTTGCCGTTGTTCATAAATTCCGGAGCTTCGTTAATAACAATTCACGCCGAAACAGAACCGCAATTATTACACGCTGCGTTAAGTGAAATAAAAAATGCTGGTTTAAAATGCGGTGTATCGATTTGCCCGGCGACACCAGTTGAAAATATTTCTGAAGTTTTGGAGCTTGCAGACTTAATTTTAATAATGTCCGTAACGCCTGGATTTGGAGGACAGAAATTTATAAAAAGCTCGCTCGAAAAAGTTAATAAATTATTCAGCATTCGCGCCGTAAAAAATTATAATTATTTAATCGAAATTGACGGAGGAATAAACGAAAGTAATATAATTGACGCTGTTAAATCTGGTTGCGATGTAATAGTTGCAGGAAGCGCGGTTTTTAACGACAAAAATAAAACTCCTGCACAGGTTTTAATAAATATGCGTAAAAATTCAGAGGAGGCATTAAAGATTTGAACGATCGCGATGAAGCATTAAAGGAGCTTGGCCGTCTTGTAAATGAGAGACGTGAAGAGGCCGGCATGACATTAGAGGACATATACGACAGGACGCGCATCCGTATGGAATATTTGCACGGAATCGAGGAGGGGAATTATTCAAATTTTCCTGAGCCTGTATACACAAAAGGTTTTATAAGGACGTATTTAAAATTAATTAACGCCGAAGATTTACAGCCGGAATTTATGAAACAGCTCGACAGGACGAACGCTCCGAAAAAACAAATACAGCACGAAGCTCCGCAAAAATCCAAACAAAATATTTTGGGCAATGGCTCTAAAATTCCAGAAGGTTATAAACCGACATCACATTTTTGGTTATTTATGGTTTTGACGCTGGCATTAATTGGGACTGGTTCATATGTATGGTATGCGTTTGCTTATGGAAATTTGGATGTGAGTAAAGTTTTTAATTTTGCGAATCGGACGGGATTAAATTTTACTGGCAGTGAAAACGGAAATAAAGAACGAGAAGCAGAGCCGAAGCCAGAAAAAATTACTGAACCTGTAAAAGTTGCGCAGGTCTCTCAAGATAAAAAGCCGGCTGAACCAAAACCGGAACCGCCAAAAATAAAACCTACGCTCGAAATAATTGCAATAAATGATGTCTGGTTACAGGTAAATTTTGGAACTGCACAACCAGTTTTTAAACGCACGCTCAAGAAAGATAATAATTTAAAATGGGATTTAACTGCGCCAGCTCGCGTAATAATTGGCCGTCCGTCTGCAGCGAAAGTAATTTTAAACGGTAAAGATTTGGGAATTGTGAACCCTAAAGCTAAAAAGGGCGAAGTATATATTTATAATCCCGACGGAACTTTTAACAGGGCTAATGCTCAGTAATAAATAATTTAAAATTGCAGGACTCCCGATTAAAAATTAAATTTAGAATTTAAAATTTGAAATTGAGAATCCTGCGAAATTTTTTTATATTTTTAAATTTTATAATTCCATTGCTGATTTATTAGCTTGTGCGATTTGTTTAGCTTCGTAATCTGCCGCGAGTTTTGTAGCTAAACTGTTATATAAAACTTTCCATAAGCCTGCGCCCCCGGATTTCGTAATAATATCGTCGGTAGCCATTTCCTGCGAAACATCTTCCATTTGTTGCCAGGCTCTATTTTTATCAGAACCGCTGATCTCGTGAGCAGATTTTTTCATGTCCTTTAACAATTTCGACCATAAAATTGCCTCGAACTGCTGACAAGATTGTTTTAACTGTTGAGCTTCGGGAGTTTTATGGATTTCTGGATTAATATTATTATTATTTATAAATTTTATTTTTTCAGTCTGAATCAATTTTCATCACCTCGAAAAAAAATTTTATCACCTGTTATCTAAAATCGAATAAGTCAAGATGTTTTTCTGGTGCGTTTACTCTGCTTATATTACCAATAACATATAAAATCATTACCATATCCGGCCTATATTGTTCAATATAATTTATTAAACTTCCATCGAACTGTCTTAAATCTATAGCGTTAATATTTTTAATTCCAAGCGCCATAAATGGGATAACAGCATTTGAAAAAGAATCATAAATCAATAATAATTTTTTATTGTTTAATGCATCATAATTTGTGATTTTTATTAATGGTCTCCGGCCATGATTGTAAACGGCAAATCGTCCAGCCCCTTCATAATGATTTTTTGTCTCAAGTCTAGGCATATAGTAAGTTATATTAAAATCGCCTTCTTTAGTAATTCCGTAATTTGGCACTTCAAATTTTAAATGCGTCTCAAATTTTGGATAAATCATAATAAAATCATCAGGTGTTGCACGAGCAAGAGTTAATTTTCTGCCTTGAGAACCTAAAAACCATTTTGGATAATTTATAAATTTAAAATTTTCGGGATCAAGTATTTTATAATTCGTGTTCCAGTTAAATTTATCGTGAAGAAATTTCAGCACATGACGCGAAGCCCATAAACCTGTTTCAGATTTCCAATGATGATCAGTTTTATAAAACATTTCGTGATGATTTTTATTTTCAGCGTGCATGACATCTCGAAGATCTAAATTTTTAATTCCATATTCAGAAATTAATTTATGAAATTCATCGGCTCGTTGGTTTGAAAAATCAAATATCCCGGAAATATTTTTATCATCGTATTTACAAATTTTGCCTGGTGCAGATATATACGAAAACTCAATATTATTTTTACTGCAATAATCAGCGAGATATTTTAAATTTTTAAACGCTCCCGTAACATCAGAACTTTTCACAAAACCCGTTAAATAACCGTCTCCTAAATCTATTATCCCGTTATATTCCGACATTTGAAATAAATTCCATTTAATTATATTTTCGTATTGTCTAGCAGTCTCAATAATTTTATTATAAATTGGTATTTTTTCAGTCGTATACAGCTCTGTTTTACCATGAACATACTTGTTAATTTTCTCGAATATGTTTAAATCTTCATTAGATTCAATTTTGAGCGAACTTCCTTCAAACGGATATAACTCTTGCCAATTAATTTCTATAGTTTCAGGTTCGACATTATCAATAATTTTTTCGTCAGTAAATAGCTTAATAATTTTATTCTGGAATAACGCCCCAAAAGCTAACGCCATAAAAATAAATATCACGCATATAAAATATTTAGCAGCAAAATTTTTCATAATAAACATTCACCTAAAAATTAAAATATATAAACGGGTTGTAACTTGATCCGACTATTTCCAAAACTGAAACGCTGAAAATTAAAATTAAATAAATCTGTTCGAGCCATTCGCAATTAAATTTTTTTGTAAGCTCCTTAAATTTTTGTATCACCGGGAATATTCCAATTAACGCGAAAATTAATATTACATAAGTGTTTTTAATATATTCCATGAAGTCAACGCCGAATAAATCATTATTATTTAATCCGAACATTGAAGCTATAAATTTAAATCCTGCGCTCACTGAATTTGATCTGAAAATTACCCACGCGAGAATTATTATTAACATCGTGTAAACATGCGAATTAATTTTATTGAAATACCGCTCAAAAATTAAGAACGCGAAATATATTAACCCCCATAAAATAAACGTCCAGTTTGCTCCGTGCCAAATTCCAGTTAATAACCAGACTACGAAAATATTTAAAATTTGTCTCGATGCTTTTACGCGGCTTCCACCCAACGGAATATAAACATAATCCCTAAACCATTGAGATAAAGAAATATGCCACCTGTGCCAAAACTCCCGGATATTTTTTGCAATATACGGATAATTAAAATTTTCCTGAAAATGAAAACCGAACATTAAACCCAAACCGATCGCCATATCGCTATATCCTGAAAAATCAAAATATATTTGCATCGTGTATGAAATTGCTCCGAGCCATGAAAGTGCTGCAGACGGGTTCGGAACATAATCAAATACATTGTCAGCGATTCGTGCTAAAAAATTCGCGAGTAAAACTTTTTTCGCAAGCCCGTATATAAATCTCTCTGCACCCTTTGAGAAATCTTTAAAATTTTCATGCCTGTTTAAAATTTCCGCTTCAATTTCACCGTAACGAACTATCGGCCCGGCTATCAACTGCGGAAAAAATGAAATATATAACGCTACATCAAGCAAATTTTTTTTGGCTTCCGCTTTCTTGTAATAAACATCAAAAATATATGACATCATCTGAAACGTAAAAAATGAAATTCCAATGGGCAACGGGATATTTAAAATTTTGCCGGTCAAATTCTGAACTATGAACGACGTATATTTAAAAATTCCGAGTAACGAGACATCAAATATTACGGCAATTATCATAAAAATTTTTGACTCATGAATTTTCAGCGCTAAAAAATAATTTACGACAACCGATCCAAGCATAACCAAAATAAATAACGGCTCGCCCCACGCGTAAAATAATAAACTGCTCAACAATAAAATTAAATTTCTGTTCGATCTCGATTTTACATAATAATACGCGATTAACAACGCAGGCAGAAATAAAAATAAAAAAACTGTCGATGAGAACACCATTTTTAATTACGTCCTCCGACAGAATTTTTAAAAGAATTATGATTAATAGAATAAAAATTTACATAATTATACGAGATGAGATGAGATGAGATGAGATGAGATGAGCGAATTTTACACTTTTAAACAAATTTTGTCAAGCCCCTTTTTAATTATTTTATAGTAATATTCTAGCACAATTAAATTATTTTATTCAGCATCATCATTAAATTCTTCATCGTCAAATAAATTTCTGGCGTTTAATTCACCTTTTCGGCAAATGCTGTATAACCCGCAATATTTGCAATTATTATTTTTATAATCCGGCGCGAATTTTCCGGAATTTAAAATTTTTGCGGCGCATCTCATGGAGTATAATCCCTCGTCTTCTCGTTCTGACATTAAAGATTTTAATTTTTTATCGGCGGAATATTTTATAAAAATTTCTTTCAGTTCATCGTCAAATGTTCCCGATAATTTCCCGTCCTCAAGCCCCAAAAAATACGCCCCTCCAAGTCTTAAACCTGGATAATTTTCATTAAATAATTTTACATAGCCAGAAATTTGTAAGCCATATTTAAATTTTTCGCGGTCTTCAAAGTTCCAGGCGTAATTTTTTATTTTAAAATCCGTTTCGTAACTTTCGCTTTTGCCCTCTTTGTAATCAGTTATTAACGCAAATTTAACGCCGGATTTATTTTTTATAATTTCTATTCTGTCGCATTGACCTGGAAATTTTATATTGTCAACAGTCGTAATTAATTGGGCTTCTTCCTCAAGTAAAATTTTTTCGTGAAAATATCCGGCAGAATTTAAATTTTTTATTATTTCGGCCTGAACATTTCCCAAACGCATCACACGAAATTTAACACCATCGAGAAGCCTTTTTAATCTGAAATCGTTCACCAATCTGGAATAATTTTTATATATTTCATCACCTGAAATTAATTTTTCCCATTCTGAATTTACAAGCGAAATAAAATTATTTTGGTTTAGTGAAGTCCTGAAATTTTTCCAGACATTTTCAAATAATAAATGCGTCATATTTCCCCAATCAATGCGCGTAACAAGTTCAAATTTTTTCTCGTATAATTTCGCACGGGAATTTAAATACCATTGGAGCGGACAATTTAAAAATTTTTTCAGTTCACTTACTCCGATAATTTTCGCGTTAAAATTTATTTCAGGTAATTTTCTGGTCGATTCTAAATTATTATTTATCTCGTTAAAATTATATCCGTCAGAATTGATTAAAATATTTATTCCGGAATTTTTCAAGCCCATAAATTTCCAGTTAGGCATATCATCCAAAAAATGTTTTAAAAATGGCGATTCTAAAACCGGCCTGTTTTCCTCGTCAAGTTCAGGGCGTAATATAATAGTCAAATTTTCTCCAGTAAAAATTAAACGCCTGAATAATGCCTCTCGCTGGTTAGCTTTGTCGTGAACGCTCGGCAAATATGTACCGTTTTGAGCTAATAAATCACGCTGGGAATTTCCTAAAAGCGGAGACCCCATAATATTCCCGGACCAATTTTTTTGCGTTATTCCGGTCATTATAAAAATTTTAAACGAAGCTAACACCGGCGGCTGACCAATAAATAATTTAATTGCATTCGTAATTTGCAACGGCGCTCTAACATGAGAATTTCTGCACCAGCTTTCTAAAAAGTCAAATGCTTCGTCACCGGAAATTTTTTTGTCTTGAACCGGTCCCAAATCCGGCAATAATTCATTTAATGCCAAAACTTTTTCGCCTACTGTTTGAATTGCCGAAGCTGTTAAACGTATAGCTTCATCAAATTCCGAAATAATATCAAGCTGCATTTTGTCGAGCCATAAATTTCCAGTCGTTAAAAATTCGTAAAATGCTGACATGATTTTTGCCGGAGTATTTTTGTGCGAAATTACATTTAAAAATTTTTGTATTGCTTTCATGGCCGTTAAAGCTGAATTATTTTTATTTTCGTCCATGCTTGATAAATATTCGATCCAATTTTCAAGCCCGGCCCTACCGCTTCGGAAGGCGTTATTTACATCGAAATTTTTCCCCGCGAAACATTGACGAGTTAATAACATTGCAGTTTCATAAGTCGGGAAATATCTTGTATTTAAATTTCTTATTGATTCTAAAATTTGACCCGGTAAAGTCTCGCTAATTTTAAAACCTGCTGTCAAATTAAACGGAATTTTATAACGGGTTAAGGCGTTTATAAATTGAAATTCCCTGCCGTTCTGCGTCATTATTCCGATTGAATCGAAGCCGGGAAATTTTAAAAATTCGTTAAACGGTCCTTTATTTTGCGACCAAAGTGCTAAATTTCTGGCTAAAATTTCAGGTTCGAGTCCTGGTTCTGGAGCAGGTATTTCTATAATTTTGCCGGAAGATTTTTTATTTTGTGAATCAATATTTATAATTTCAAATTGTTCATTTACGTCATGAAAATTATTTAAATATGCTTCGGGCTTAAGAATAATTAAATTTTCGCAACGGGCGTTTAAAGCCTGCAATAATTCAAACTGACCATGATTGAACGATAAAAAGCCGGTGAATATTAAATTATAATTTTTTCCCCAATCCTGATTTAAATTCAAAACTTCAAGGGCTGATGTCCAAATCTGTGCGCTGTCAATTAAATTATTTTCGTCAAGATATTTTAAATATTTCGAGTACACTTCCGGCAACAAAAATCCTGAAGGCTCGTTTTCATCTAAAATTAAATTTTCCGGCTTAACATGTTCGTTTAATAATTCGTGAACATCATCCGACAAAATTCCAGGAAATCCAGAACGCAATAATCCAGGCCATAAATTTATTTTTTCCGGTTTAGATTTTAGTACAGCGTCCAGAATATTTTTTAACACTAGCAAATGATCAGGAGGCGACAAAATTATTTTATGAGCAGTATCGATATTTAAACAAATGTCATCGTAAATATCCTGCCACGTCCATAGATCATAATTTAAATTTAAATTTTCAGTTTTTGAATACCACCAAAATTTATCTTTTTTAGATGGAATTATGAATTTTAAATTTTTATACGAGTTCGCAATTTTTGAAATTAACCCGCCTAATTCAGAGCCTTTTGAATACGAAAATATTTTTATCTGCATAAATTAAATTTGAGCCTCGCTTGAAAAATAAAAAACTGTCCCGCAAAAATTTTATTTATTTATTTAAACAGGACAGCAAATATAAAAACTTTAAGAAATTAATTTAAATTTAGCCTCCGCAGCTTCCGGAGCAACCAGCGCAACCCATTCCGCAGGAACCAGATTTCCAGGCGTTAATAACTGGCACAAAAATATCTAAAATTTCCTGAATCTGATCTGTTCCGCTGTCATTATCAGTTAAAGATAATTCGGAGATGATTTCAGATTTTTTCTCAAACCCATCGAGAATCAGCTGTACTACATCGCGCAATAAAATATTTTTTTCTGGACACACAACGCTATCAGCCGGCGCTCTTGACCAGTCAATTTTTTCCATTTCTAAAACTTCAGACATAATTAAATACCTCCTTAAAATTTTGACTCAAATTATAATAAAATTTACTCGTATATACAAAAATTTTTTTATTTTTTAATCTGGAGGGAATTTTTTTTTATGTGCGGTATTTTAGGTTATACGGGAAATCGTCAGGCTTCCGAAATTTTATTAAACGGTTTAGCAAAACTCGAATACAGAGGCTATGATTCTGCAGGATTAGCCGTAATGAATGACGGTAAAATTATGATCGAAAAAAATAAAGGACGTTTACAAACTTTACGCGAAAAAATTAACAACGGCAAAAATATTTTAGGAACTTGCGGGATCGGTCACACCCGTTGGGCAACTCACGGCGAACCTTCGGACACAAATGCCCACCCCTTGTGGAGTGATGATCTCTCAGTCGTTGCCGTTCATAATGGCATCGTCGAAAATTATAAAGATCTAAAATTAAAATTAACTGAACACGGTTATAAATTTTATTCTCAAACTGACACTGAAGCAGCAGTAAAATTAATTGACTATTTCTACAAACAAAATAAAAACCCTTTGAACGCAATTACTGAAGCAATTAAAAATATTGAAGGTTCATATTGTTTTGTATTGTTGTTTAAAGATTTTCCGGATGAAGTTTGGGGAGTCAGAAAAGATAATCCGTTAATTGCTGGTCAAGGTGAAGGCGAATCATTTTTAGCTTCTGATGTTTCGGCGATTTTGCAGGACACTCGAAAAGTTTATTATTTGGACAATATGGAAATCGTAAAATTAAATAAAGGCGATGTAAGATTTTACGACAGTGAAGGCCATGCTGTTTATAAAAAATTGAGTACTGTCACATGGGATTCTCAAGCAGCTGAAAAAGGCGGGTTTGAACATTTCATGATGAAGGAAATTCACGAACAGGCCAAAGCAGTTAAAGACACTTTACACTCAGTAATTAAAAATAATAAAATCGATTTGACGGACGTAAATTTAAATTCTGACGAGATAAAAAATATTTCTCAAATTTATATAATCGCTTGCGGTTCTGCTTATCATGCTGGAGTCGTCGCGCAGTATGTAATTGAAGATTTAGCAAAAATTCCTGTTCGGGTTGAATTAGCTTCGGAATTCAGATACAGAAATATGCCTCTTGAAAAAAATTCTCTAGCAATAATAATCAGTCAATCCGGCGAAACCGCAGACACTTTAGCAGCCATGAGACTCGCGAAAAATAATAATATTAAAACCCTCGCAATAGTAAACGTCGTCGGCAGTACTATAGCACGCGAAGCCGATAAAGTTTTTTACACTCTCGCAGGCCCGGAAATCGCTGTCGCTACTACTAAAGCATATAGCGCGCAGTTGATTGCCTGTTATATTTTGGCGGTCGAATTTGCAAAAGTTTTAAACAGGATCGACGACGAAAAATATTTATATTTGATAGACGAATTAAATAAATTGCCCGAAAAAATTGATGAAGTGCTCGATGAAAAAGAAAGAATTAAAGAACTTGCAGGCAGTTTTGTAGATTCTGAAGGCGCTTTTTATTTGGGGCGTAATATTGATTATGCGGCGGCTATGGAAGGCAGTCTAAAAATGAAGGAGATAAGTTATATACATTCCGAAGCATGTGCAGCAGGCGAAATGAAACACGGCCCAATAAGTTTAATAGAACGCGGAATGTTAATCGTTGGAATAATGACGCAAAAAAATTTATACGCCAAAACCGCAAGCAATATGATCGAAGCTAAAAGCCGCGGGGGATTTTTGTTAAGCGTTATAACAAGAGGCAGCGAAATTTTACGGGAGGAATCAAATTTTATATTTTACGTTCCAGAAATTGATGATCATTTCTCGGCGAGTTTAGCGGTTATTCCGTTGCAGCTTTTGGGGTATTATGTCGCAGTAGCTCGGAAACTTGATGTCGATAAGCCCAGAAATTTAGCGAAGAGTGTAACTGTTGAATGAGATCAAAAATTTAAAGCCCTCACTAATTTTCAGGAGGGCAATTTTATTTTATTTTTTATATTTTACATTAATAATTTTTCGCGTTGATTTCAAAATATGCTCTTGGGTGATTGCACACCGGACAAATTTCCGGAGCTTCTTTCCCCACGATAATATGTCCGCAATTTCTGCACTCCCAAATTTTTATTTCAGATTTTTTAAATACTTCTTGAGCCTCGACATTTTTTAATAACGCTCTGTAACGTTCTTCATGATGTTTTTCAATCAAGCCGACCGCCCTGAATTTAGCAGCTAATTCCGTAAACCCTTCGGCCTCTGCAGTCTTCGCAAAATTTTCATACATGTCTGTCCATTCGTAATTTTCACCTTCTGCAGCGTTCAATAAATTTTCTGAAGTGCTACCGATTCCGCCCAATTCTTTCAGCCATAATTTTGCGTGTTCTTTTTCGTTGTCCGCTGTCTTTAAAAATAATGCTGAAATTTGTTCGTAACCTTCTTTTTTGGCAGTCGAAGCAAAATAAGTATATTTATTTCTGGCTTGAGATTCTCCGGCAAATGCTGCCAGTAAATTTTTTTCTGTTTCAGTGCCGGCGTAAATATTTACTGGTGAAAGCGATTTAATATTCTCTCCGACAGCTCCGCACACTGGGCATTCTGCTTCCTTTGGAGTTTTCGCCTCGAATCTGTCACCGCAAATTCTGCATTTAAATTTCATGTCGTTTAATCCCCCTAAAAAATTTTAAGCCGGCATTATATCACGTTAAATTTTATTTATATCTACATCATTAACTGTAAAACATTTTTTGATGCCTGATTAGCTTGAGAGATCATGCTTGTTCCGGACTGTTCAAATATTTTTGCTCTCACTAATTCTATAGCTTCTTTTGCTGTATCTGCGTCGCGTATTCTTGATTGAGACAGGCTTAAATTTTGGCTCATTATCGTTAAATTATTTGCTGTATGTTCCATTGAATTTGTATAAGCTCCGATTTTTGAACGTTGAGTTAAAATTTTATCGATAGCGTTATCGATTAAACCAACTGATTTATTTGCGGTCTCACGCGTCAAAACGTCAACCGAATCAAGCCCTAAAGCAGTAGACGAAGTATCACCGATATTGATTAATAATTCTTCGCCTTTATCCGCCCCAATATGAAAAATTGTTGTGTTATCGCTTAAATGTAAAGTCGTTGAAAATTCTTCAGCTGATAATTTATAACTTTTTGAAAGTTCGTCCCATTTGGATTTTATTCCGGCCATGCTGTTAAATTCAACGTCAACATTTGGATTTATTACGCCCTTTAAATTATTCCCGGTAATTTTCACGTCAGCGATATTTTTATTATTATGCATGTCTGAAATTGTTGCGTTAAAAATGCTTTCTGTTGATTCCTGCACAACGTTTAAGCCGAGAGCATTTAATAAACTTTCATCACCAGAAAAATATAAATTTCCGTTTTTGCCTGCTACAGCTGAACGTATTACAAAAGTCCCGGATAAAGATTGACTCGTGTTGTCGGCTGATTCTGATAAATAAATATATTTCGCAAAATTTTCGCTGGTGTCAGTATATTTATTTTGTTTTAAATCCCATCCGATCGCATAATTTAATTTATTCTCCAAACTCTTTAACGTGTCGTGTGCATAAATATTAATTTCCGTGTTCGCGTTACCTTGAGAGATCGTGAGCTGTTTCGAAGTTTCTAAAATAAACGTGCCGTCAGAATCATAAAAATTATTTATATTTATTAATTCCGTATCGGGTAAAGGAATATTATTATTATTATTTAAATCATCTTCGAGATATTTCATCACGTTAGTTTTTTGAACTTGAGTTTTTCCCGTGTCGTACGCTATTAAATCAATTTTATAATTTCCTTCAGTGCTGATCTTTTCGCCAAATTCGTTAATACTCGTTAGTCCGCCGTTAATATAAGCTCTTGTATTATTATCATCTGAAGACCATAAACCGCCCATGCTGCCATCGAGTAATTTTTGTTTATTAAATTGCGTTGTATTAGAAATTTTATTTATTTCGTCGCGTAATTTGTCGACTTCTTCCTGAACGTGTGATCTGTCCTGATTCGTCAACGTATCATTTGAAGCATGTACCGCCAATTCTTTCATGCGTTCCAAAATTGAATTAACTTGAGCGAGTCCGCCTTCAGCAGTTTGCAATAATGAAATTCTATCTTGAGTATTTCTTAAAGATGTATCCATTCCGCCGATTTGAGAGCGCATTTTTTCACTTACTGCTATGCCTGCAGCGTCATCATCGGCTGAATTTATACGGAGTCCGCTTGAAATGTTTTCGACACGCTTATCTACTTGATTCATTGAGCTTTTTAAAGTTTTATACGCTTCCATTGATTCAAAATTATTAACTGTTATCATAAAAACTCACCGCCGATAAAAATAAAATAATGAGGATTCACATAATTTTAATATTTTCACATATATTATAAAATTTTTCATACAGAATTATTACTAACATCTAAATTAAATTATTTTACTTGAATGGGGAAGTCTTATTTTTATGAGAAAATTTTTATTGAGCATTTTAATTTTAATTTTGATAATTATTTCAGTTAACCATTTTAAAAATATTTCGCATGAATATTCACGTTCTGGAGTTTCAATGAACACAATTATAAATATTACAATTAATTCCGATTCACGTAAACCTCTGGACGATGCTTTTATTTTGTTGGAAAGTCTCGACAAATATTTATCACTTTATAACCCAAATTCTGAACTCAATAAAATTAATAATAACGCAGGAATTAAACCAGTTACTACAAATAAATATGTTTACGAAATAATTAACGAGTCTAAAAATATTTATAATTTAACCGAAGGCGCTTTTAATCCTTTGATCGGACCCATTACAAAATTATGGAAAATTAATAATAACGATAAAAATTATAAAATTCCAAGTAAATTAAGTTTGGATATCGCTTTAAAATTAACTGACATAAATAATTTAAATTTAATCGTAAATCCTGATTCAATATTCTTAAAAACTTCAGGCGCAATGCTCGATATGGGAGGAATCGCTAAAGGTTACGCATCTCTCAAAATCGCTGAACTGTTCAATAATAACGGCGTTAAATCTTCCATAATAGATTTAGGCGGAAATATTTACGTTACAGGTGAAAAATTTTGGCGCATTGGAATCCGCGACCCCTTAAATAATTCAAATCCTCCGGCCGTCATCATCAATGCAAAAAATACCAGCGTCATAACTTCAGGAAATTACGAGAGATTTAAAATTATTGACGGCGTTAAATATTCTCATTTCTTTAACCCTCTTGACGGTATGCCCGTTAAAAATAATTTATTGTCCGTCACGGTAATTACTCCCGATGCTACGAAGGCCGATGCATTAGCTACAGCATTTATGATCACTGGAATTGAAAAAGCAAAAAAATTACTGCCTGAAGATTTTGGAGTGATATTTATTTATGAAGCCGAAGACAGTAAATCTCCAGAAATTTTAACGAGCAACAATTTAAAAAATTTAATCGTAAAAGCTAATTACCCAATTAATTTTTTTTGAACAGCATAAATTTTAAACCGGCTTCATATTCTGAGCCAAATCTCATAATTTTATTTTCCTCCGGGAATATCCCGCGACATATAAACGGCTCTGTATATAAAAACGCCCGGCCTAATTCGTTTAACGAAAGTTTTAACCTAAACCGCGCGATCTCTCCGGCTTCAACTGTATACGGCAATAACATTCCGTGTTCTGGTTCTTTGCCGGGATTTTTTTCACGATAATATTCTTCGTCAACGCTCAAATTTGCCCACGGAAATAACGAAGGCAACCGCAATATATGAGGCATGTCGGGACTCGTCTGAAATGGCCACTGATAAATTCCACCGTCCGAACCTGTTACGCATAATCTCAAATTTCCGCGTGCTGAAGGCTGGTTTATCCATTCGTCCATCTCTAAAAAAATATTTCTACCCTCTGAAATTAATTCTATCCACGGCTTGTCAAGTGCTAAACGCGCTAAATATGGACTCGTGCATGTTAAATCAGCAATAATTTTTGACGATTCATAATTATAAATTTGATCGTACGGGACAATTATTTCCCAACGCGAACCAGTTACCTCCAAATTTTCCGCCGTAACAGCCTCCCAAACTATTCGATCGCGCTCCTGTTCGTACACCATTACGACAACCGGTAAAGAATGTTGAAGCCAATACGCCGCCGTCTCCGTCTCTCCTCCGCAAACATATCCGCGAGCAGTCCGCTCAAGATTCTCAGTCCCGGAAATCCGAAGGCCGGTAACTTTACCAGCTCCAGAATCACCGGAAATTATTTCAAGATGCGCATTTAAACCAGTTCCGCCATTACGTTGAGCACGGAAAATTATTCCCGGAATTCCTGCGCTCAATCTGTCGGCCGCATAAACTCCCATTTTATTACTTAAATTCTCCAGGATAATTCCTCCCTTTTGTTTTTGTTTTATCTGTTTTATTTATGTAAATCTCTCAAATTTTTAAGTTTTTTCAGTTCCGATTCGCTGAAATTATCAACACGGCTCACAAGAAAATTTATTTTTTTAGGTGCTACTCTGCTGTTTGCGCTATAATTTTTAAAATCATTGTAAATTTTATTCCATCTTTCATCGCTCGTAATTTCTCCGTGAGATTCTTTCACCTGCTGACAAAAAATTTCCCCCTTCGCTATAAATTCACTCTGAGCATTTTCGCCAAGTTCCTGCCATCTCATTTTCAAAATTTCAGGGGCCTCCGTTGCCAATCCCAAAATAATTTCACGAGCAATTTCAGTTTTTAATAACGCTATCAATTTCCCGATGTTAATTTTTTTTACGCGTTCCGGCTCTTTCCATAACATGGCACATAATCCAGCCTCTAAAATTTCGGAATCATCACTGGAAAAAATATTTTCCGCTGCAACCACCTTTAATTTTATTTCAGAATTTGAATTATGTAATTGTTTTTTCAGTTCCAGCGTAGAAATGCCCAAAGTTGTACAGATTAGTGATTGATATTCCATTACTTCGGATTCTTCAAATTTTCGCAGACCTTCGAATAAATCTTTAACAGCCTGTCTGCGCGTATCAGAATTTTTTAATAACGGCTTAACTCTTTCAACCTGCATTAATATTAATGGCTTCGCTGTATTTAGAGCTGCTTCAAAACTTTCAGGAGGATTTGAATTTAAAAATTCATCGGGGTCTTTTTTGTCCGGCAAATTTACAACCCTAACATTTAACCCGGCATCATGTAAAATATACATCGCTCTGATCGTTGCTTCTTTCCCGGCCTGATCACTGTCATAACACACATAACACGTATTGCTGAACCTCGCTAATAAATCAGCCTGTTCAGGTGTTAAAGAAGTTCCGAGACTCGCGACGCTTTCAGGAAATCCGCATTTATGAAGCCTCAAAGCATCCATATAACCCTCTACCAATATCGAACGCGATTTTTTACGCATAAAATTTTTTGCTTCGTATAATAAATATAAATTATTCCGTTTGCTGTAAATTTTTGATTCCGGACTGTTTATATATTTTGCTCCATCGCCGTCGAGTATTCTGCCACCAAAAGCTATTACACGCCCGGAAATATCTTTAATCGGAAACATTAAACGACCTCTGAAGCGATCATAATTTTTATTTTCGACCAGTAAGCCGCATTCTAATAATTCACGTTGCGAGACTTTATATTTTTTAAAATACTCACTTATTGCGCTCCATGAAATTAAGCTATAACCCAGATTAAAATTTTCAATGTCATGCGAATTTAAATTACGGCGTTGAATATATGCGCGTGCCGTTGAACCGTAATCAGAATTTAAATTTTTATGAAAATATTCGGCGGCCATGTTCATAATTTCGTATAAATTTTTTTTGCCATTATAATTTTTTTCTTCGTAATTTATTCCGGCTCGTGACGCTAAATATTTTACGGCCTCTTTAAAATTTAAATCTTCGGTCTGCATTATGAAACTGAAAATATTTCCGCCGGCATGACAACCAAAACAGTAATAACTCTGAGTTTTCGGAAAAACATGAAATGATGGAGTTTTCTCACTATGAAACGGACATAACCCGGCGTAAGTTTCTCCAGTTTTCCGCAACCTTACTTTTTCTCCGATTAAGTCCAGAATATCCGTATTATTTTTTATTTGTTCAATTAAAACATTTTCACCGTTCATTTGATTATAATATCACCGTGATTTCAAAAGGAGGAATTTTATTCAATGAAAAAATTTTCTATAGCAACAATATTTTTTATTTTCCTTAGTTCATCCGTTTATGCCTCTGAACAGGACGTACAGAATTTAATTAATTATTATATAAAAAGATTCTCGCCGGAAAAAGCTGTCATGATGGCTTCAGGGATGCCGGATCAGACCGGGTATTTTAATGATGTTTATCTCGATTTGCAAGGCGTATTAATTGAAGGTTTGAGGCTCGACAGTCTGCGCGTAAGAATGTTAGGCGTGCAATTTAATTCACCGTCCGAATGGGCAGAAGGAAATGTAAAATTTGATAAGGCAATGCAAATTTATGGTTACGGGCATATCTTGGAAACTGATATAAATAACGCCCTCAAATCTAAAACTTTCGGGAAAGAAGATGTTTGGCACGACATGTCAATTAAAATAAATAAAAAAGGTCTTCACGGAAGAGGGTATTATTTAGCGAAAACATTTTTAGTGAATCTCGATATTTTGATCGAAGTTTCAACCGGCATGAAAATTGTAGGAATGAAAAAATTATATTTCGATAAGCCCGCAATAAAAATTAACAGAATGGATTTACCCGATGCAATTACAAATAAGGCCCTCGCAGATATTCAGCCGTTATTAGATTTAAACGAATATCCAGACTTACCGGTGAAGCTCCATAAAATAATTTTTTCCGAAGGTGAAGTAACTTTAACAACGAAAAATCCGCCGGAAATTATAAAGAATGGCATAACTTACAAATATGAAAAATAAAAAATAAAAAATATATATAAAACATAAAAGAGAAAAATTTTAAAATGAACGAATTTGAAAGACAGCGTTATTTTTGGGTAATATCTTCGGCATTGATTCAAGGAATTTTACTCGGAGTTTATGCCGTAATAAAATCTGGCGCTTTATTGTATATGCCGTTGACGATAATAATAATAATTCCGTTTGTATTATGGTTGACGCAGGAATATTGGGGCAGGAGATTAAATAATTTTTTAGCCGGCTTATTTGTAGTTTTGTTAATATTTTATTTATATAGATTATGGTCATTATATTCGCCTTCCGGTAGTTTTTATGTAGTTCCATCGCAAAAAAGTGATTTAATTCGTATAAGCATAGCGATATTTTTATTAATTCCGTTTTTTCAATGCAGGATCGCTACATGGAGCTGGGAAATTCCGTACAGTGAAATATTTTTTCAGTTATGCAGAAATTTATTTTTATTATTTCAGGCTGGTATAGTCATCGCGGTATTTTGGGGATTACTTGTAACAGCCGGGCTATTATTCGATATTGTAGGACTTGAAATAATTCCGTATATAATTTTTAATCCGTTGATGGCCGTGCCTCTCACGAGTTTAATAATTGCTATATCGATAAGTGTAGCAATAAAGCATCCCGGAATTGATTCGCTTGGGCGTTGGCTGTTATCGGTATTAGCGTGGCTGCTTCCGTTTTTCAGCGTGCTTTCAGTTGGTTTTATTTTATGTTTGCCGTTTTCTGGTTTAAAAGCTTTATGGGACACTGGGCAGGCAAGTACGTTAATGTTATTGTTGCAATTCGGTACGATAATTTTAGCAAATGCTGCGTGGCTCGATGGGACGAAAAGCAATTTAAAAAATAATTACATAAATTTAATTTCGCAAATTTCGTTATTATGTTTGCCGATATATTTTGCGATGTGCTTATATTCTGTAGGTTTGAGAATTCAACAATACGGGCTGTCAGTAGATCGTATTCAAGCGATGTTTATGGTCGTAATAACAGGGATATGGGGTTTAAGTTATGCTTTTGCTGTTCTGCTTCGTAAATGGCCCGTTTCAATCGGAAGGGTGAACATGTATTCAGTTTTGATAATGTCCGTAATAGTTGCGGTCATGAACTCGCCAATATTAGACCCGTATAAATTAGCAGCTCACGATCAGGCATGGAGATTAAAGGCCGGGAAAATTTCGCCGGGTAAATTTGATTATGTATACGCTCGGTTTAATTTGGGGCGTTATGGAAATGAAATATTAAACGACCTGAAAAAATCTGACGATGAAATTATAAAAAGCGGTGCAAATGAAGCGCTAAACGTTGAGCCGTTGGAATATTGGAATTATATTGACAGCGGAATATTACCGGTTAAGAAGCGTCAAGAAATTATAAACAACGCAAGAGTTTACCCTGAAAATAAAAATTTAAATAAAAATATGACGAGTTTCATTTTATCAGAATGGGACAAAAAGAAGTCAATATTTAAAAACGTTAAAGAATCCGATGACATTGCGTTTTTATTTTTGAAGGTGGCATCAGATGACGAAAATTTAATAATATTGCTCGAAAATACTGGATTAATATTAAGCGTGCAAGATAAAATTTTTATAGCTGGAATATTTTACGGAAGATTTACGCCTCAAGAATTTTTATTAAATAAACCTGAAGCGATAGAGCCGGAATTTAAAAATATAATTTCAGGAAAAAATATTTATCAAGTAGTGCGCCTAAATTAATTATTAATTAAAATATTACTGCGCAGGAGATTCTTAAGCGTTAAATTAATTTCTTCTGCGTAAAATTTTCACTTTAAGAATGTGCAGTAAATCTACAAATCTATACGGGTTTATTAAGTGATATAACGCCGGAATAAATTCGGTTTTGCAATGGTCGCAACATGTCCGAATAAATTTAAAATTATTTTTGTAATGTCGCAGTAATTTATAAAATCCCTTTCTGAACGCAAAATTTAATTTACCCGGTGAAAGATGTTTAATATTAATGTCGCAAATATAATTTTTATTGTGAGCTATTAAATTTTTCAGGCACATATCTACAGCGTATAAATGCCAGTTATCACATAAAATTTCATCGAATTTATTAATTTTAAAATGTTCCGAATATCCTCCAAAAAAACATTCATCAAAGACATCAACCTGCATTAAATTTTTAAATTTAAAATCTCCAGCGTTATTTAAGTTTGCAAATAATCCAGGTGTATCAAATTTCACGCCAGCAACTCCTAACATGTCATTAATATTAATTTGTTCGAGATATTTTAAAAATTTTTCGAGCGCATCATTTTCGTTTAATAAAATATCCTGGTGTGAAAAAATTACAAATTCCGTACTAACCTGATCTATAACAGAATTATAAGCGGCTGCACATGAATTAAAATTTTTATTGCCGATGTTATCGACAGCGATTAAATTATATGTGCAAGTTTGATTTTTGAGAGATGCGACAAAATTATTAAACTGATCTAAGTCGTTATAACAGCATATTAACGTTAACGTAATTTCTGACATTAAAAAAATTTCTCCTTTATTGTACTTTTTACGGCTTATTTGAAAATTTACATTGCGAAATATAAAATTGCAAATATTTTTATCAGGAGGTTTTTTTGTTTTACATTATGAAAATTAAAAAGTTTTTTGCAGTATTCTTATTTTTAATTTTATTCATTTCACCATGTTACGCAACAAATCCAGACGATGACATTATAATTTTATACACAAATGATGTTCATTGCGGAGTTGATGACTTTATCGGATATTCCGGGCTGGCGTATTACCGCGACGAAATGAAAAAATTATCACCTTATGTCACGCTTGTTGATGCCGGCGACCATGTTCAGGGCGCAACGATTGGAATAATTTCTCACGGAAGATACATTATTGAAATTATGAACGAGCTAAATTATGAGATCGTAACACTCGGCAATCATGAATTTGATTACGGCTGGGGACAATTCGAAAATTTCAACAAAAATTTAAAGTGCGGTTATATTTCTTGTAATTTGCGTGACCTGAGAAATAATAATTTAGTTCTGCCTGCCTATAAAATTTTAAATTATGGAAATACAAAAGTCGCATACGTCGGAATTTGCACCCCCGAAACAATAGGAAAAACTACACCTACATATTTTAAGGACGAAAATAAAAATTTTATTTACGATTTTGATGGCGATGACAAAGGCGAAAAATTATGCGCTTCCGTTCAAAAAGCAGCCGACGATGCAAGAAAAGCCGGAGCAGATTTCGTTATAGCAGTCGGACATTTGGGAGAAAATGAAGATGTCACTAAAGTTTGGAGCGCACCGTTTATAGCAGAACACACCAGAGGAATTAATGCATTTATTGACGGACATTCACACGAAGTAACAGAAGCATTAAAAGTAAAAAACCTCGACGGCGAAGAAATAACAATCACTCAAACCGGGACAAAATTACATAATATCGGCCTCATGAAAATTCATACTTCCGGCCAAATCACAACCAAATTAATTAACGAAGTCACCGGGCGTAACGAAAATATTACGAATTTAATAAACACTTTAAAAGCGCGTTACGAAGATACTTTAAAAAGTATATTGAGCCGTACGAATTTTGATTTTTTAGCGATGGATGATAAAGGCGACTGGCTTGTACGAAACGGCGAAACGAATTTATGTAATTTTGCAGCGGATGCATTTTTAAACGAAGCCGGCGGACTTGCTGATATAGCTTTTGTAAACGGTGGCGGAATCAGAACAAATATTACGAAGGGCGGAATAAATTTTAATAATGCCTTGTCTGTTTGTCCGTTTGGAAATACTTTATTAATAATCGAAGTTCCAGGCCAAAGTATTTTAGATGATTTAGAGATCGGTGCGAGATTATACCCGGCTAATAACGGCGGACTTTTACACCCGGCTGGCTTAACTTATGAAATCGATGCAAAAATTGAAAGCCCGGTAAGCGTTAATAGTGCCGCTAAAAGTTTAATTTTAGATGAAAATGCTCCGCGTCGCGTTAAAAATGTTATGGTTCACGGTGAAGAACTCGATCCCAAAAAATTATATAAAGTCATCGGGACAAATTTTGTACTTGTTAATAATGGAGACGGTCATATATTTGCAAATTCAAAAATTATCAAGAGCGATTTTGCGGTTGATTCGGATTCATTAGCGCATTACATGAAAAATTTTGACAGCATTCCAGAAGTTTACAGGTATGCTCAAGGAAGGATTAAATTTACGAAATGATGGACATTGAATATTTATTATTTTTGCAGAATTTTCGCGAGGCCACTAATAATATTTTTACGCCGTTTTTGGAATGGCTTTCATTATTTTCGATTACCGGTTTAATTTTCGTTCCGATTATTATTTACTGGTGCATAAGCAAGCAGACGGGATTTTATATATTTATGTCATTCGGGATCAGCAGAATTTTAAACGGAATTGCTAAACCTACCGTATGCGCTTATAGGCCGTGGGTACGTGATGCGAGAATAATACCGGCAGGAGATTCGATCAGGACGGCGACGGGTTATTCATTTCCGAGCGGACACACGATGACTGCGACCCCAATTTTAGGGAGCATATTCGTAACGCTGCGTAAAAGTTATAAATTAATTTCGTTTTTATGTTTGATATTAATAATTTTGGTGGGTTTTTCGCGGAATTATTTAGGCGTGCATACACCGCAGGATGTTTTAGTCGGTTTTATTTTGGGAGCTTTAGCGATTTATTTAGCCGGAAAAGTTTTAAGCAATCCAGAACACGAAAATTTATTTTTTATTGCCGGCTTAATAATTTGTGCAGTAGCTGTAACATATGCGAAATTAAAAAATTATCCGATGGATTATGTTGACGGTAAATTATTGGTCGACCCGTTAAAAATGATCGGTAATACTTTCGGAGATGCCGGAATATTATCAGGTGTAATTATTGGGCGTTGGGTTGAGAAAAAATTTATAAAATTCCAAATTCCAAAATTAAATTTTAGTTTAATATCTTGCGTAATTGTTGGGCTGGTGATCTATGCTGTAATAGATCAAAATATTTCAGGGCTTATAAAAAATTTTATCGGCTCGGATTTAACGCAGCTGGTCAGAAATTTTACAAGAATGTTTTTTGTTATGGCGTTATGGCCGGCAGTTATGAAATTATTAGGAGTGGTAAAAGGTGAAAATTAAAAAAATTTTTGTCGCGTTGAGTTTAATTTTAATTTTAATTTTAAGCTCATTCAGTTATGCCGAAGAAAAAAATGAAAAAAATTTAATGGCAGTCGTTACAGTTCCAACAGGAATAATTTACGCGAAAGATGGAACGTGTGACGATGAAATTATTTACGGGTTTACAACGGAAGCATTTAAATCGGGAGATTTAGCATATTTAAAAATGCCTGATGGACTTGTTCCGACTGATCTCAAAAATGTAACACTCGTTGACGAAAATACCGCGCTCAATTGGAAAAATTCCGTAACTCATCAAGTGATTGGGAATTTTGCGGACGTTGTGTCAGAACCTCAAACGGATTCATTTCCGCCGATCATAACACTTCCAAGAGGCGCATATATAAAAATAATTGCCGAAGCTCCAAACGATACACGCTATTACGAAGCTGAATTATTCGGAGGTGTAAAGGGCTTTATACGTAAACCATCAGTCCGGGAAATTCGTAAATTTGATTTTTCACAAGAGGATTTAATGCGTAAAAATTTGGTTGAAGACGTAAAATTATATTTGGGAACAAGTTACAGATGGGGCGGAAGAACTCCGGAGGGTTTGGACTGTTCAGGCTTAACACATGTTGTTTATAATTTGAACGGCCTCGAAATTTACAGAAATGCCCAACCTAAATTTAATTTCCCGGTCGCGTTGAAATACGAAAATAATTTAAAGCCCGGTGATTTAATTTTCTGGCCCGGACATGTCGGGATGTACATAGGCAATAATAAATATGTTCATGCAAACGCCAGAGATTTTAACACGGTTATAAATTCATTGAATCCAAACGATGAAGATTACCGCGAAGATTTAGCGCAGCCTGAAAATATTTGCACGTTCGGAACAGTTTTCCCGGATAAACCGGATGAATTAAATATAAAAGAGTTTTACGCCCGCGAATTTGAAGAAGATAATAAGACCGGTTATAAATTTTATGTTCGCGCTGAAGGTTACACGCCTGATGAAGCAATAATTTACCCTGAAGGTGTTGAGGCCGGTAAAGAATTAAAAATTAATGGCAATGATATGGGAAAATTTTTATATTCAGACAGAGATTACGAGAATGCACCAAAATATTTTTATGATAAAGCCGGAGAATATGAACCTGAAGTCTTGTTGATTAACACCGCGAAAAATATCAAGAGCAAAATTTACAAGATGCCCAGCAAAATAAAAGTTAATGTAAATCCTCTGGACTCTTCAAATTTTGTAAATCTCGCAGAATTTATCCCGGATTTAATTTTAGAAATCAGATATTACGGGACATATAATTTTGTCGGAACGAGAATAACGGGCTATGAAGAGCCAATAGCATTATTAACACGTCCGGCGGCAGAAGCTCTGAAAAAAGTGAGCGATTATTTAATATCTAAAGGTTACCGCCTGAAAATTTATGACGCGTACAGACCTCAAAAGTCAGTGAATCATTTTGCGGAATGGGCCAAAAATATCGAAGATACGAAAATGAAAAAATATTTTTACCCGGATTTAGACAAGTCAGTATTATTTGAACTCGGCTATATAGATTACAAGTCAGGACATTCGAGGGGCAGCACTTTAGATTTAACGTTATTCGATATGAAGACGGAAAAAGAAGCTGACATGGGCGGAACGTTTGATTATTTTGGAGAATTGTCGCACCCGGATTATAAAAAAATTACGGAAGAGCAATTTAAAAACCGTATGATTTTGCGTGAAGCGATGATGAAATTTAATTTCAGGCCGTTAAGTACTGAGTGGTGGCATTTCACTTTAAATAATGAGCCATATCCGAACACATATTTTAATTTTCCAGTGAAGGGAGCAAGCGTTTCAAAATGAAAAAATTTTTATCGGCGTGTTTTATTTTCGTTGCGTTGAATTTGAGTTCAGCATATGCGCGGAGTGATGCATTACATCAAACGGCTTTATTGCAGTCATTGATGCAGGGTGAATTTAAAGGCTCGTTAAGTGTCGGCGAATTAAAAAAATTTGGAGATACCGGCATCGGAACATTTGACAGAGTAAACGGCGAAATGATTTTTTTAGACGGCGTAATGTACAGAGCTTTATATAACGGCAAAATTGAAATAGCTCCAGATGATGAAACCGTACCATTTGCTGACGTTACATTTTTTGATGCTGATATCACGCGCGAGAATGTAAAAAATAATTTGAACGAAGTTTTAAACGAGATCGTTAACGCACATGGCCGGAACCAATTTTATATGGCGAAAATTTCAGGCGAATTTAATTTAATGCATGTCCGGAGCGAATTGGTGCAAAATGAACCGTTTAAGAGACTTGACGAAGCGTTAAAGACTGATCAGCGCGAATTTACTTATAAAAATATTTCCGGCGTTATCGTAGCTTTATATTGTCCGGAATATATGGGGAGTTTAAATAATTTTGGTTGGCACATGCATTTTATTTCTGATGATAAATTGACGGGCGGCCATGTTTTAAATTTTGAGGTAAATAACTGTAAAATTGAAATGGATTTGATCAGCGAGTTTATTATGAATGTTCCAAATGATGCAAGTTTCAATAATGCAGAACTCGGAATAAATATGCGGGAGAGAATTAAGGAAGTTGAAGGCGGAAATTAAATTTTTATATTTATGTGTACATGTATTTTTAATTTTTGCGTTTTTAGTCCGGCCATGTTACGCGGAAAATAAAATAAATCAAAAAAATTTGTCCCTCCGCGAAAAGGTCGGGCAATTATTTATAATTCGTCCTGAAAGTTTGAACACGGCTAAAACGCTCGAACAAATTAACGATAATTATAAATACGGCGATGTCGAATTAAATAATTTAATGCGCGAAAATTTAAAAAAATATCCTGCCGGCGGTTTTATAATTTACGGAAAAAATATTAATGACCCGGAACAGTTAAAAAAATTTGTGAGCGATCTAAAAAATTCAAGTTCAGTAATTCCGTTTATAGCGATCGATGAAGAGGGCGGAAGAATTGCGAGGATTGCCAATCACAAAAAGTTTAACGTAAAAAAATTTAAGAGTGCTGAAGCTGTCGGCAAAACTGAAAATGTTAAAAACGCTTTCAACATGGCCGAATATATTTCAAGTTATTTGAGCGAGTACGGATTTAATTTTAATTTTGCACCGGTCGCTGATGTAAATACCAATCCTGAAAATATAGTGATCGGTGATCGTGCATTTAGTTCGAATCCTGAAACGGTTTCAAAAATGGTCAGCTCATATTTAGACGGACTTCACGCAAATAAAATTTTAGGTTGCATAAAACATTTTCCAGGACACGGCGACACAAAAGGCGATACACATTCGGGATATGTTGCGATTTATAAGACTTGGGACGAGCTTTTAAAAAATGAAATAATCCCGTTTAAAAATAATTTAAATAAAACTGATTCGATCATGACGGCGCATATTACGTTAAAAAATGTTACGAGCGATGATTTACCCGCGACGCTTTCACGCGAAATAATTACGGATAAATTGCGCGGTGAATTAAAATATAATGGCGTTATAATTTGCGATGCTCTTTCAATGGGTGCGATTCATGATAATTATAACTCTGGATTGAGTGCGGTTTTAGCGATTGAAGCCGGGTGCGATATATTATTAATGCCGTATGATTATATTGAGGCGTTCGAGATGATTTTAAATGCTGTGGAGTCCGGCAGAATTTCGGAAGCAAGATTAAACGAGAGCGTAAACAGGATTTTAAAATTGAAAGGGGGATAAATTAATTTATGTTAATGAGAATAAAAAAATTTTTGTGTGTGATAGCATTCGTAATTATTTTAAATTCTTGTGCATATTCAGGCGAAAGAAGTTTATTAAAATTCGGGCTGTTGTCTAAATTAAACTCAAGCGAGCAGGAATTTGCCGAGACATGGGAAAAGACATTTGCGCCGAGCAATAGAAATTTTAATATTATTCTGCGTTTTTACGAGTCATTAATAAACATGCTGATGGGATTAAATGCCGATGAAATTAATGAGATGGTTTTGCCTGAAGCGGTTGCGGAATATGTTTTAAACGTAAATTCTGATTTGACTGCTTCACTTGTATTAAATTCCGGTGGTATGGGTTTGGCGTTTGGATTCAGAGCCGATAATAAAGAATTGCGCAATAAATTCAACGAGGCTATATTAAATTTAAAAAATAACTGGACGTTATCAGCTTTAGAAGGTTTATATATTGCTTCGCCTGGAATTGGTGATCCTGAGCCTGTTAAGTTTGGGAAATTCAAGAAAGCTGACACAATAAAAGTTGCAGTAACTGGAGATTTACCGCCAATAGATTTAATTACGGCTTCCGGAGTTCCGGCAGGATTTAACACGGCAGTTTTAGCCGAAATAGGAAATTATTTAAAAATGAATGTTGAACTAATTGAAATAAATTCTGGTGCTAGGAATGCCGCTCTAGCTTCAGGGCGTGCTGATGTAGTATTCTGGTACGAGATCGACAACACAAAAGAAATTCAGCCTGATATACCGGACGGGATAATTTTGTCATCGCCGTATTACGAATGGAATAAATTTATACATGTCCGAAAAAAATTAAAAGCTGATAATAAAGAAAATTGGGACGTGCGTAAAAATTTGCTGATGCTTTACAGCACTCCGAGATAAAAGTAAAAATAAAATAAAAAAAATTCTCCCTTAGATTAAAAGATTAAATTATTCTTTTGTCCAAAGGAGATTTAAAATTATTTTATTTTATTTCGTTGCGTTCTGCCCGGCTATTCGCCCAAATATTATAAAATCCGCTACACCATTCCCGCCCAGTCTGTTAGCTCCATGTATTCCGCCTGTAACTTCACCGGCCGCATATAAACCGGGTATAATGCTCCCGTCCTCGCGTAAAACTTGAGCCATCTCATTTATTTTTAATCCGCCCATAGTGTGATGTATTCCGGGCACAACTTTTATTGCGTAAATCGGAAAATTATTTAAAGCCTCCGAAAAAATTACACGCCCAAATTCCGGGTCATGTTCATTTATCGTGTATTCGTTCCAGTTTGAAAGAGTTTTATTAAATTCTTCGGCCGGAACATTTATTTTATTTGCCAGATCGTCATAATTTTCGCCCTTCACCGCGAAGCCCCTCGAAATATAATTTTTTATCACTGATGAGGCTTCATACATTTTTTCATCAATTATCAGCCACGAAAATGATCCCGGTTGCGAAATTACAGCAGCCGAAACAATATCGCGGGCTTCTGTTTCATCGATAAATCTTTTACCTTCAGAATTTATTAAAATTGCTCCGTCTCCTCTTAAACCTTCGGTTATCATTGTTCCATTTTCATAATATACTGTCGGGTGTGTTTGTATTTGATCCATGTCGACAAGCCCAGCACCAATTTTTTGAGCCATTATAATCCCATCGCCGTTAATTCCTGGAGCATTAGTCGTCATAAAATTTTCAAGATTTTTATTATATTCAGTGATCATTTTTAAATTTGCTCCAAAACCTCCAGAGGCAATTATTACAGATTTTGCGTGAATTATAATTTTATTTCCTGAAGCTCCTTCAGCTTGAACCCCAGTAACACGGCCGGAATTATTAGTAATTAAATTTTTGGCTGTAGTGCTCGTGATTAATTTTATATTTTTACGTTCAGCACATAATTTTACAAGCAACGGAACTATATAAGCACCTACCGGAAGTATTTTGCCTTCAGAATTTAACGGCCTGTGAATACGTTTAACGGAAGCTCCGCCGAAAGCTCCGACCGAAATTAAATTTATATTGAGAGTTCTAAGCCATTCGATCGCGTCCTTTGAATTTTCGCATAAAGTTTTAACGAGAGAATAATTATTAATTCCATGTCCGCCGATAATCGTATCAAGTTCCATTAATTCCGGGCTGTCAAAATATTTTGTGCGGTCAGATTTTTCCCATAAATTATATTGTTCGCGGACTTTTAAAGCTAAATCGGAAATAATTTTATTATCGTTATATTTTTCGTCAGCGACTTTTAAAATTTTTTCAACGCCTTTTATTTCGTTAAAATTATTTTTGTCCTGAAAATTTGTGTGAGTTGCGTTCATTCCGCCTGTTGATCTTATAGAATTTCCGCCTGGAGCAGAATTTTTTTCAATGAGAATTACATTTTTTCCGAGATCAGCTGCAGTTATTGCCGAGATCATTCCAGCTCCGCCAGCTCCGATAATTGCAACATCCGTATAAAATTCGCCGTCCGGGACTTTTTCGGAATTTGAGCCGGTAAATTTTTTATAATCTTCAGGATTTCCGCCGGCATTTTTTAGAGCAATTAACGCGGCATTTAATAAACCTTTTGAGCTGTAAGTAGCACCGCTGACGGCATCGACATGAACAGTATTATTTTTTTGCATTAGAGCCGGTAATCTTTCGATTGCAATAGAGCCTATTCCAATAGTTTCGTCCGGGCCTTCTGCGTCAATTTTTAAAATTTTTCCGTCCTGCAAAGATAATTTAACGAAAATTTTTCCGCCAAAACCTTCAGCTTCACCCGATCCGACTGAAACAGAATTATTTAAAACAAAAACATAAAATAATCCGCAGGATACTGACAATAAAATTATTGCGATTAAAATTAATTTTTTCATGAAAAAAAATCCTCCGCGAAAAATAAAAAGTTTAATAATTCAAATTCTAACAAAATAAATTACGAAAAGTATTAAAATTTTGAAAATGTGATAAAATCTGATTCAGGCGCAGTGGAGAGGAACTGCAGACCTGATGGTTCGGTATATTTCACCGATGTTGCTAATTTACGATCCAATCTAATAGCATTTGAACTATTTTAATTAAACCGTAAGCTACAGTGACGATGTCCTTGATGATAGCAAGGATTTTCCGCCACTGTACTTTTTTGTGCTTAGCAGGTTTTCTGGCTTTCTTCGCCAATTTGTATCACCTGTCTCTCACAGGACGAATCTCCTTGCAGCAAGTTCCTGTCATCTTACTCGGAGCCTCTCCAAACGAAAATCATTATAACATTTAAAAATTTCGGGCTGTTATAATTTGTGCTTGTGAAAATTCTTGAATGAGCATTAAGGAGCATTTTTAAAAATGAGCGTCGGAAATAATATAAAAATTTTTAGAAAAAGAGCAGGCTTAACGCAAACACTTTTGGCAAAAAAATTAAATATAGCTCTCGCAACTTTAAGGCGTTGGGAATCTGGCGAGACATCTCCAACAGGTTTAAAATTAATCGCGCTGGCTAATGTTTTGAAAGTTGCTCCCGAAGATTTTATTACAGGTGATGTGAATGCGTTACATGACACTAAAATTACTATACCGGAAAGACCAGACGAAAAATTAATTTATGAAGGCGAAGTAAACGGGAGGAACTGTAAAATTGAAATTCCTCCCACCCCAGAAGGTTATAAATTATTTCGTGAATTGTTAAATAATATTTTTCCCGTTAAAGATTGGACGCAGGATAAAAATTTAAATTTAAACTAGCACATATAACTTGTATTTTGAGTGTTAGTCATCTGTTCGATCTGGCGGACTATGTTCGAATTTAATCCCATTGAGCGCGCTAAATTATCCAAATATTTGCGTTCTGCATCCGTGTCAACTTCGATCGCCATCAACGAAGCTGAATAAACTTGAGCAGCTAAATCCGGGCGGTTTTTCGTAGCAGCAATAATTTTATTTGTTTCCATTGGGCTTCTTAATTTCGTCATAACATAATTTACGCCTTCTTGACCAACTCCGGAAGATTTTAACTGCGTCATAATTTTTGTAAGTTCATCCGGGTCAACTTGTCCGTCAGCTTTAGCGGCATCGATCATAGCAATAATAATTATTTCTGCATCTGAATTCTGTTGTTGAGGCGTAACATTTTCCGGTTCATAATTTTCGACTGCTTGAGACTGCGCTCCGCCGGACATGGAATTTTTTAAAGCTTTATACGCCATCATTCCGAGTAAACCCATTGCGCCACCGCCTAAACTGTTAGCCGTAGTGCTTTGAGAGCGTCCTGTTAAAGCTCCGAGCAGTGCACCAATTCCAGCAGCTGCTAAATTATCATTCCCTCCGACGGCTGAACCTGCTTTGCCTAATAAACCGCCAAGTAAATCCTGCACGCTGTTTCCTGCAGATTGAGCGCGAGAACTTGCAGAAGGACTCAAACCGCCACCCACTAAGCCGCCTAATAAACTCATGAAATCCATTTTAAAAAAAATTCTCCTTTATGCGTAAAAATAAAATTAATATTTAAATTATAAGCCAGTTATTTTTAAAATATTATACTGGGCGCGGGGTTTTTATAAAATTCATCTGTAAAGCCTTATGAGAATTTAAATTTTTAAGCTCGAAATTATATTTTTTAATTTTATTTATGGTGAGTATTACGAATAAAAAAATTTTTTACAACATTTAAAATTAAACCGTTTTTCAAATTGTTATATTTCTCAAGGAGGAAAATATTTTATTATGAAAAAATCGCTAATAATTTTTACAGCGTCATTCTTAATAATATCGTTATTATTTTGTTCGGCTGGAGCTTTTGGATCATGGAAGCATGAACGTAAAGTCGGCCTCGATAATCAATGGGGCGTAGAAGTTGAGAAAGCTCACCGGCACGCTTCAGGACATGACACATTATTTATAAAAAAAGCATTGTGCATAATTTTAGCGGTCGTGTTAGTTGTAGTTTGCGCTTCGTTTGCTTCGGCAGGTTGGAAATTTGATCGAAAAGTAAAAATAATTTGTCCATGGCCGGCAGGAGGTTCGTCAGATGAAACTGTCAGGACTATGGCAAAATTATTAAACAGCATAATAAATCAAGAAGTCGAAGTGTTAAACGTTGTAGGAGATGACGGAACTAAAGCCATCGAATTTGCAAATTCCCAGCCCGCTGATGGTTATACGTTTTTGCTCGGCACTCAAAGTTTATTTATGCAGGATATTCAAGGCACAACTGACATAAAATTTAAAAATGAATTTATCCCTGTCGTTAGATTAGTTCACGCAATTAATATTTTGACTATATCGAACGAGACAATAAGAGAAACAGGTTATAAAAATTTTTCCGACTTATCAGAATACATGTTAAAAAATCCTTATGAAATCAGCGTAGGAATGTTAACCAGCACGGGACTCGATGGCGTAGCAATAAGGCAGACCCTTGAATGTCTCGACGTTTTAAAAGTTACGTACCATACTGCTGGGGATTTAGCTTCGGCACTTGTTGAAGGTCATATCGATTTGATGATCGGAGGAATTGAAGAGATCAGCGACCTTGTAGAAGATGATGAAGTGACTCCGATTTTATCATTAAGCGAGAAGAGATTAAAAAAATATCCTGATGTCCAATGCACTGGCGAGTTGGGAATTGATTCATTTATGGGACCTGCGCGTGGATTATTTGCGAAAAAAGAAACTCCGAAAGAAGCGATCGATGCGATGGTCGAAGCCGTCAGAAAAGCATCAAAAACCCCAATTTGGAAAAAATTTTTAGAGCAGGGCTGTTATGATGAGAGGCCGGGATTTGCTGATCAAAATGAATATATAAAACTCTGCGAAGAAGATTATAAATTATTGACGGAGTATTTAACTTCAGAAGGATTATTAAAGACAAATTATTTTAAAGATGACGGGAATAACGCGTAATTTTGCGATTAGATTTAAATTATTTAAGTATTAGAATTTTTTTTTAATTATATTTTGAGGAGGTATTTTAAATTATTATGAGCATGAGAAAATTTTCACGAGTAATATTTTTGATGTTATTAATTTTGAGTATAGCTTCATTAGCAAATGCAGAATGGAAATTTGAACGCAAGATCAGCATTATATGTCCTTGGGGTGTAGGAGGCGGAGCGGATTCGACAATACGTCCAATGGCAAATTTATTAAAGGGAATTTTGGGCCAGGAAGTTGAAGTAGTAAACGTAACAGGAGGAAGCGGAGTAACAGGAATCGAATACGTTTATAAACAACCTGCGGACGGATATACGTTCATGCTTGGGACGCAAAGTTTATTTATGCAGGACATGCAGGGATCAACATCAATGAATTTCAAAAATGAATTTATTCCCGTTGCGAGATTGGTTCACGCTATAAATATTTTGGCTGGTTCAAAAAAAGCAATGGAAGCTAAAGGTTATAAATCATTTTCAAGTTTAATGCAGTACGTTAAAGATAATCCTTTTGCTGTTAGTGTTGGAATGCTTACGAGCACCGGGCTTGACGGAGCTTCACTTAAACAGGCTCTCGAAGGTTTAGACATTTTAGATATTTCGTACCCTTCAGGCTCTGAGATGAACTCTGCATTAGTTGGCGGACATATTGATTTAATGGTGACCGGAACGGATGAAATTGAAGGACTGATCGCGGCTGGTGATATAGTTCCGTTACTTGCGTTGAGTGAACAAAGAATGAAGCGTTATCCTAATGTAGAATGCTCGATGGAGCTTGGAATTAATTCAATTTTAGGACCTGCTCGCGGAATTTTTGCGAAGAAGGGAACACCGCAGGAAGCAATTGATGCATTAGTGTCAGCGATTGAGAAGGCTTCTCAGGAAAAAAGCTGGCAGGACTTTTTATATCAAGGTTGCTACGATGAGCGCCCATCATTTGCGAATCAAAAGGATTATATTGAAGCCTGCGAACAAGATTATAAATTATTGAGCGAATATTTAAAGGCAGAAGGCGTGCTCAAGAAAAATTATTACGAGTAAATATAAAAATAATTTATGGGGATGAATTGTCCCCATTTTTTTTTATTTTTAAGAGGAGGTAAATTAAATTTGTTTGAATTGATCTGCAATATAATTTTATGGCTTGGATTGCTTTACGCATATTTTTTTAACGTGCTCGAAGCTCCGATCCCCGACAGAGTTGCGAGGAATCCATACACATTAAAACCCGATATGTGGCCGAAAGCAATAATAATATTATTATTAATTTGTATAGCGATAAATATTTTTAATATCATCCGCAAAAATAAAAATAACCCGGAGTTTTCGCTTGATGCACTTTTAACGATTAGGGTGAGATTGTGTCTCGGAATATTTTTAATTGTTGGAGCGAGTTTTATTCTTGAACCGTTAGGCTATATGGCGACGTGTGTATTGGTATTATTTTTATATGGTTTTTTGCTCGGAGAACATAGAGTGATCAGGCTCGCAATATTTTCAATTTTGATAACGTTAATTTTATATATAGTGTTTAGCGTTCTGTTAGCTGTAAATTTACCACGCGGAACTATAACGGAATTTAGGAATTTTTCGTTATACGTTGAGAGTTTAGTTTCTCAAGTTAAGGGCGCAATATTTTAAGGTGGAGGCGTATATATAAATGACAGCATGGGAATTATTTTCAAATGGGTTCAGCGTCTTAACGGACCCTTATACGCTCTTAATGGTAATATTTGCGATTATAGTCGGGACGATTTTCGGAGCATTACCCGGAGTCAGTGCGACAATGGCAGTAGCTTTAGGGTTACCGTTTACGTATTCAATGCAGCCAATTCCGGCAATAGTATTTTTAGTGGCTGTATATTGTTCGTCAATAACAGGCGGAAGCATTACGGCGATATTATTTAAAATTCCCGGAGTTCCATCGAGTGCACCGACAACATTTGACGGCTATCCAATGGCGCAGCGTGGTGAAGCTGGGAAAGCTCTCGGCATTGCTTTAGGGAGTTCGGCTATTGGCGGATTAGTTTCAGCATTAGCGATGTTATTTTTATCACCGCAATTGACACAAGCCGCATTATCGTTCAGTGCTTCGGATATTTTTGCAATTACATTTATGGGGCTTTCGATTTTGACGTGTCTTGATTCAAAAAATATTTTGCGCACGTTAATTTCCGGATTATTGGGGTTATTGCTTGCGTGTGTAGGACAGGACCCGATGTACGCGGTTCAGCGTTTGACATTTGGATCGAGCGAATTAATTGCAGGACTCGAAATGATCCCGGTATTAATTGGAATTTTTGCGGTTACGGAAGTTTTAAAGCAGACTAAGAAGCGCGATAAAATTTTAAATGACGGAACAAACACCAGCGTAAATACAAAAATGCCATCGCTTAAAGAATGGTGGGGAATTAAATGGCTTCTTGCGAGATGTTCAATTATAGGGACGATAATAGGAATTTTACCGGGAGCGGGTGCAACGATAGCGTCATTTTTATGTTATTCGACTGAGACGAAAATTTCAAAGCATCCTGAAAAATTTGGAACTGGAATTATTGACGGTGTAGCAGCTTCCGAAACTGCAAACAACGCCGCGACAGGTGGAGCAATGGTGCCATTATTATCGCTTGGAATTCCCGGAGGAAACGCCGCCGCAGTAATGATGAGCGCACTTGTTTTAAAAGGTGTACAGCTTGGGCCGTTGTTATTAGTCAATCAGCCTCAATATTTAAGCGCGACATTTGCTTCAATGGTTGTCACAAATATTTTAATGGTAATTGTTGCGATAGCTATAGCGAAAGTTTTCGCGCAAATTTTGGCCGTGCCGTATTCGTTTTTAGGACCAATAATAATAATGCTCGCGATAATTGGATCATATGCTACAAATATGAGCATTGCAGATGTAAAAATAATGGCGATCGCTGGGGTATTAGGCTTAATAATTTCGGCATGTAAATTTAATTCAGCTGCTTTAATTTTGGGATTAGTGCTCGGAGTAATTTGCGAGGGGAATTTTAGCAGAGCTTACACGATTTCGCGTGCTGATATAGTTGGAATGTTTTCGCGTCCGGTAGCTGGGAGTATTATGGCGGTGAGTATTTTATTATTAGTTTGGCCGATAATCTCGCAGATGTTTAAGAGAAATAAAGATTAACCTAAATTTAAATTTATAAATAATGCGTTAAAACCCTGAATATATAAAAAATTATAGTGATAAAATTAATTTTGAATTTTTAAATTTTACTCTTTAAACTCTTCGTAAATTTTATTTTTAATTCAGGAGGTGTTCTTTTAATGGAGTTGAAGGCCGTAGGAACTGCTGGAACCCTTGAGAGTAGCGATGTAATGATCACGATTGAACCTGCTCAGGCCGGCGGAATAGATTTAACGCTCGAAAGCTCTGTTATTAACCAGTATGGTCGCCAGATTAAAGCTGAAGTATTAGCTTCGCTCGAACGTCTTGGCGTGAAAAATGCAAAAGTTATCGTAAATGATCATGGCGCACTTGATTGCACAATTAAAGCCCGTGTGGATTGTGCTTATTATCGTGCTTGTCAATGCGATGTCGATGGAACATATCCTTGGGGAGGTGCGATCAGATAATGAGTATACCAAGACCAAAGCCGGAAAAATTTAGACTCCGCAGAACAATGATGTTTATGAACGCTCAAAAGCCGAGTTTAATAAAAGACGCTTATATTTATGGAGCAGATTCTATTATGCTCGATCTTGAGGACGCTGTAGCAGAAAATCAAAAAGATTCCGCAAGATTTTCACTTTATCACGCGTTAAAAGAAATTGATTACGGAGACACTGAAGTAATTGTAAGGATTAACGGACTTGATACACCTCACTGGAAAGAAGATATACGCGTGTGCGTTGCAGGAGGATGCGACGGAATCAGAATCGCTAAAACTGAAAGCGCTAATGACGTTAAGACAGTTGACGCAGCAGTAACTGAAGCTGAAAAAGAATTTGGCGTAGAAGTTGGGCGCACTCTTTTAATGGCAGCTGTTGAAAGTCCTAAAGGTGTTTTAAATGCTTATGAAATTTGCACGGCTTCTCCGAGATTATTCGGCGTTGCAATTTCCGGCGGAGATTATAGAAAATGTATGCAAGTTAAAGTAATTCCCGGCGGAATCGAAATGTTAGCAGCTCGCGGAAATTTATTAATAGCTGCACGTGCTGCCGGTGTTCAGTGTTTTGATACGGTGTTCACAAATCTTAATGATGATGACGGCTTCAGAGCTGAAGTAAAACAAAATATTGAAATGGGCTTTGACGGAAAATCTTTAATTAATCCGAGACAAGTAAATATAGTTCATGAAATGATGGCTCCAACCCAGAAGGAAATTGCTGAAGCAGAAAAGATCGTGCGCGCATTCCGTGAACATGCAAAAGAGGGAGTAGGAGTCTTTACGCTTGATAATGGCAAAATGATCGATATAGCTTTTGTACCAGGCGCAGAGAGAGTAATTAAATTAGCTAAGGCTAGCGGAATTTATGAGGGGGATCTTTAAATTATGAAAAATTCAGTAGGCAGAGAGATACCCGAAGAAGCGTTAAATATAAAATTGGCAAATGGCCGCAAATATGAACCTTATCAGGGTAAAGGCTACCGCGACGGCAAATATATTAAGAAGCAGGGACCGACCACAAAAATTTATGAAAATCCCTCCGAGAGCAAAATTGTTCCGTCTATTCGTGACGCAATAATTAAAACGGGGTTAAAAGACGGTATGACAGTTTCGTTCCATCATCATTTTAGAAACGGTGATTACATCGTAAATATGGTGATGAAAGAAATTGTAGAACTTGGAATTAAAGATATTACGATCGCTGCTTCAAGTTTGGGAGATGCTCATGATCCAGTCGCTGAATATATTGAGCAGGGAATTGTAACAGGAATTCAAACGAGCGGTATTCGCGGCAAAATGGGCGATGTCGTATCACATGGAAAATTAAAGACTCCGGCAATTTTGAGATCACACGGCGGAAGAGTTCGCGCAGTCGAAGAAGGGGACGTACATATTGATGTCGCGTTTATTGGTGCGCCTACTTCTGATGAATATGGCAACGCTAGAGCTTTAGGCGGAAAAGGTGACTGCGGAGTATTGAGCTATGCTGTAGTAGATTCCGAATACGCCGACAAAGTTGTAGTAATAACTGACACGCTCGTTGATTATCCGAATTTCCCGGCGAGCATTCACGGCATAAATGTGGATTATGTAGTAGTAGTTGATGAGATCGGCAACCCGAAAAAAATCGCCAGTGCTGCGGCTCGAATGACACAAAACCCAAGAGATTTAATGATGGCTGAGAACGTTGCAAAAATTATGACTGCTACTCCATGGTTTAAGGATGGATTTTCATTCCAGACGGGAGCTGGCGGGCCTTCGTTGGCAGTAAATAGATTTCTTGAGCCTTTAATGGTCGAGCGTAATATAAAAATGGCTTGGGCTATTGGAGGAATTACCGGGTCGATCTGCGAGCTTAAAGAAAAAGGACTCGTCGGGAAAATAATTGACGTTCAGGACTTCGATACAAATGCAATTGATGACATTCGCAATAATAAAAATCATTATGAAATGACCGCGAGCGAATACGCTAACCCAGCAAATAAAGGAGCATTCGTAAATAAATTAGATTTCGTCGTGTTAGCAGCTCTCGAAGTTGATACGGATTTCAACGTAAATGTTATAACCGGTTCAGATGGAGTTTTACGCGGAGCACCCGGCGGACATCCTGATACGGCAGAAGGTGCAAAATGTTGCATAATCGTTACACCTTTAGTGCGCGGACGCATGGCGACAATTTGCGAACATGTTGTAACAGTTACAACGCCTGGGGATTGTGTCGATGTTGTAGTAACTGATTACGGCCTCGCAGTAAACCCGAAACGCCAGGATATAATTGACTGTCTCGACAAAGCTGGAGTAAAGCACGTGAAAATTGAAGAACTTAAGGAGAAAGCCTATTCAATGGTGGGTCGTCCCGATGATCTTCAATGGAAGGACAAAGTTGTAGCAATTCTCGAAGCTCGCGATGGGACAATTTTAGACGTAGTACGCGAGATTAAACCTTACGAGGATAAATAAATTTAATTTTAAATTTCCCTCCTGTAAAATTTGCGGGAGGGTTTTTTATGTAAAATTCGTTTTGTGAAGGAGCCTGACAAGATATCAGAAAATTTGTATAACCCGCACATCAAAAAGCAAGGGCACTCCCAATTATTTAGCACAATAATATGTTAAAATTCGTTAAGACATCTTTTATATTTATAAATATAAATTAAATTGGTGATCCAATTGCAGGAAGATCTTAATAATAATAATAATAATAATAATTTTTATGACAAATGGAAAAATTTAGGGAACGAAAAAAGCGACACCCAAAAATTTTGGCTCGAAATTATACGCGACATTTTAGGCTACGATAACCCGGAGGATTTTATAGAATTTGAACAGCGCGTCGACACCGGGCACGTGAATTTTATTGATGCTTATGTACAATCAAGCTGTACCGTCATCGAACAAAAAGGCAGTAATATCGACCTCGATAAATCTTATTTACAGTCTGATGGCTCGGCTTTAACTCCTTTTTTGCAGGCTAAAAAATATTACGACTGGCTGCCTAAATCAGATAGAGGCCGTTATATTGTCGTCAGCAATTTTAAAGAGATCAGAATTTACGACATGGACAGCAAAAATATTCATAAAATCAAGCCGATAATTATTTTACTCGAAAATTTGGAACGCAAAAAAAAGGATTTAGAATTCCTGATCGACCCTGAAAAAAATATTTCTCATGAAGAAAAAATTTCACAGCAGGCAGGCAAATTAATACAAAAATTACGCGACGAATTAAAAAAACGTTATATCGTCAACGAAAACAAAAATAAAAATATTAATAATAATAATAACGATCTCGATGATTTAACAAAATTTTGCGTGCGAATTGTATTTTTATTATATGCCGAAGATTCAGGATTACTTAATAAATCGCAGTTTCATGACTATTTGAAACCCCGTGAACTCGTTGCGCGTGATGCCCTGAAAAAATTATTTTGCGTGCTGGCTCAGAAAATTGACGAGCGCGATCCGTATCTTGAAACAGATTTAAAAAATTTTCCGTACGTTAATGGCGGATTGTTCAAAGGTGAAATTGAAATTCCAGGACTAGACGGCGAACCCTTTAAAATTATTTTGGAGGAAATGTCTGAGGGCTTTAACTGGAACGAAATTAACCCGACAATTTTCGGCGCGATATTCGAATCAGTTTTAAATAATAAAGAGCAACACTCCGGCGGAATGCATTACACCAGCCCGGAAAATATTCATAAATTAATCGACCCGTTGTTTATGGACGATTTAAATAAAGAGTTCGAGCGCATATTAAAATTAAAAAAATCCGAGCGCAAAACTAAATTAAATAAATTCTGGGATCACATAAGCAGTTTAATATTTTTTGACCCGGCGTGCGGTTCTGGAAATTTCTTGACTGAAACATATTTAACATTACGGAAACTCGAAAATAAAATTTTAATTGAGCTGTCGAAGGACGATAATATTACATATTCAAAAGTCAGCATATTTCAGTTTTTCGGGCTGGAAATTGATAATTTTGCGGTTGAAGTGGCCCGGACTGCTTTACTAATTGCAGAAAATCAAATGTATAATGCCACCAATAGGATTATTGCATTACGTGAAGCGCCTTTACCGTTAAAGAATCACGAAAATATAAAACATGACGACGCGTTAAAAGTCAGCTGGGATTTTGTGAAGGGTGATAAAATTTTTATAATCGGTAATCCTCCGTTTTTGGGCTATTCGAACCAGGAGAGCAAACAAAAAGAGGAGCTTAAAAATATTTTTCGTGACGAATCCGGCAAATTTTATAAATGCTCCGGTAAAATCGATTATGTAGCCGGCTGGTATTTCAAGGCTTGCGAGTTCATGCAGAATAATAAAAATGTTAAATCCGCTTTCGTCTCAACAAATTCAATTACTCAGGGTGAACAGGTTACGAATATTTTTAAGATTTTGCGCGAGAGATTTAAAATTCAAATTGATTTTGCATATAAAAATTTCAGGTGGGAAAATAAAGCCGAAAATATTGCGCATGTTTACGTCGTTATAATCGGTTTCAGCCTGCAAAATGAAAAAAATGAAAAAAATGAAAAATATAATGACGCTCCGAAAAAATTATTTATTGACGACAAAAATTTTAAACTTGTCAAACACATAAATTTTTATTTGACTGAAGGCCCGGATGTTTTTATTGAGGCTCGTAAAAATCCGATTTGCGAAAATGTGCCCGTAATGATTGCCGGTGGTAAACCTGTCGAAGGCGGGAATTTAATTTTAACTGCTGAAGAACGGGATGAATTATTGAAAAGCGATCCGATAGCAAAAAAATTTATTCGTCCGTTTATGGGTGGTGAAGATTTTTTAAAACGTAAACCGCGTTATTGTTTATGGCTGGTTGGTGCAAATCCCGATGAAATAAAAAAATGCCCCCGCGTCATGGCCAGAATAAAAAAAGTTCGTGAATTTCGAGAGAAGAGCAAAAAAGAAGCAACCCGAAGAAAAGCCGAAACGCCGATGCTATTTAATGAAATTGTAGAATGTAAAACAAATTATCTTGCGATCCCTGAAATTTCATCGTGCGCGAGAAAATATATTCCTGTTGACTGGCTTTCACCTGATGTTATTTCTAGTAATTCACTGAGAATTATTCTGAATGCGGATTTATATCATTTTGGAATTTTAACGAGTATTGTGCACATGGCATGGATGCGTTGCGTATGTGGAAAAATGGGAACAAGTTACGATTATTCAAATACGATCGTGTACAATAATTTCATATGGCCATCCCCGTCTGAAAAACAAGAAACAAAAATTGAAATGTCCGCGAAAAAAATAATTGAGGCGAGAAATTTATATTCTGAGAATTCATTTGCGACGTTGTACGATGAAAATTTGATGCCTCCTGAACTCCGAAAAGCTCATAAAGAAAACGATGAAGCGGTGTGCGAGGCATATGGCTGGGCGAAAAATATCAGCGAGGGAGAAATTGTTTCAAAATTATTTGAGATGTACGATGATAAAATAAAGGAATAAAAAAATAAAAAAATAAAAAGTTTACGCGATAAATAATTTTTGTGATAGAATTTGAACCGAACAAGGACAGCGGAGAGGTGCTGGAGCCTTGAAAAAGTAAGTATAAAACATCCGAATTTATCCTGCGA
>CALCEM010000081.1 GCA_937900285.1 uncultured Fretibacterium sp.
AATCATTCCGACGTATAATCGGGCACACACAATTTTAAGGACGATTAACAGCGTATTAAATCAAACTTACAAAAATTACGAAATAATAATTTCAGACGACGGCTCGACAGATAACACAAAGCAAATTATTCAGGAAAAATTTTCAGGTTACCCAAATATAAAATACGTTTATCACGATAACAGGGGCGCATGTCACGCGAGAAATTACGGGGCAACATTTGCGAACGGCGAATATTTATATTTTTTAGATTCTGATGACGAATGTTTACCAGATTTTTTAATGAAGATGTATCAGAAATATTTATCCGATCCCGAACTTGGCGCGGTGTACTGTCAAACTGGAATTTATAAAAATAAAAAACTTGTCGCAGCCAGAAATGATCATCTCGAAGGAAATATTTACGCTCAAGCCCTCGAACAAGGTTATATAACTTCGCCGTCTTTTATTACTATGAAAGCAGAATGTTTCAAAAATTTAAGTGAGGGCTGGGATGAAAATTGCGGACCTTCCGATGATGATGATATATGTTTTAAACTCGCAAAAAATTCTAAAATCGGCCTGATTAACGAAATTTTAGGGATTTATAATACAGATTCTGGAAATAACGCTATGCTGAACAAGAAAAAAATTGCTTATGGCTGGCTTCAATTATGGAACAAATATGCCGATGACACTTTTAATTTATGCGGACGGGAAATAATAATAAAACATTATCTCGAATGCTTAACGAGATTTTTAAAAATAAACGATAATGACGGAGTTAAACAATGTAAAATTAAAATCCGTAAATATTCCGAATCGTATTTTCAATATTTATCGACGGTTCAAAGTTTAATATATTCGCGCAGGGCAAAACAATTTAAAAAAATCAGATCAAAAATAATTCTCGAAACTAAAAAATTTATTAAATTTAAAATATTACGCTTGAAATAAATATTAAAACATTAAAATATTAAATTGGGGGCTGTGAAATTTAAACGCCCCTAAATTTTTACGTGCATTGGTTCTGTTAAATATTTTATGGAAATCTCGCTGGAATATTCGTTCAAAATTTTTTGCATTCCTTCGTTCATTGTGTCGAAAATTGCATTTTTTGTGATGACCGTCATTTTATCATCAGCGTAATTTTCAAACGTGTCATGAGAATAGCCGTCAAATCCTGCTAAATATATCCCGTCAATTTCATAATTCATAAAAAATTTTATCGCCATTAATCCCGCATTATCGCTCACAAAACCTTCAGAATTACTCAGGCTCGAATATTTTACACGCAAATATATTCCGTCATCTACAATATTCGATGTGACTATACATTTAAATTTTTTTGCGGGATCAAGCTCTCGATATCGTCTCAGGTTACTTATAAAAATATAATCAGTCTCAATGTATTTATATTCAAAATTTACGCTTATATTTATAACGTCATCACGTTTTGCAAATTCTATTACTCGATCTCTTTCAGTCAATGAACTTTTTCCGGGAGCGATCAATAAAATTTTTTTGCCTGAAATATTTTTTATTAAATCCGCCGTGTGTTCCTCGTGAATGCTTCCGGCCGACATGTAACGTTTATAAAGTTCCGAAATATAATTTTTATCGAACGAATTTTTTTTATCTTCGTCCATCATGTCAAATATTTCGTTCATGTTTTCAACCGTTAAAGTATTTTTTTCTGCAAGCCAGCCTGCGTAATTCGGGTGAGCATTATGTACAGCTGAAATATAATTAGGCAACGAATATCCCCAATAATTGCGCTGATAAAAATCGTTTAAAACTTCGTCAATAATATTTAACAACGGATTAATTTTATAATGTTTCGCGTCATCATCGATTAAAATATTTTCGTTCAGGTATTCTACAAATAATTCTGTGTTTAAATTCCCTGCGCCTCGTCCCATTCCGTATACTGCTGTGTCCAAAATTAAATTATTTCGGGTTGATTCTGACAAAATTTTTTGCGCGTTCGAATACGCAAGCTGCAAATTATTATGCGAGTGAAAGCCTATATAAATATTTTTGTTCAAATTATTTTCAGTCATATAAAAAAGTCTGGTTAATTCGCGTCCTTTCATAGCTCCGAACGAGTCAACTATATAGAACGCATGAGGCTGAATTAAATTAACTTGATCGATTAAATTTAAAAACTCGCTGTCAGAATAATTTAAAGACACCATCGCCTGAATATATAATTTATATCCTTTATCCTGAATTTTTCTGCACAATTTTAGAGCTTCGGCCATGTCCTTTTTATGAAACGCTAAACGCAGACCATCGAGAGGACTTAAATTATTATATTCCGGTAAATCTTCGGGATTATATTCGCCGTAATTCAGCATTAAAACGAAATTTTTACGGTTAATATTTTCCGGGATAATTTTTTCAGCTTGAGAAATATTATTAAATTTTGAAATATCCGGATCATATTTTATTTTGTTCGTCAAAAATCCGCACTCAATAATATTAATTCCAGATTCGCATAAACCTTTTATAATTTTCTTTATATTCTCATATCCAAATTTCCAAGAATTACAATAACCGCCGTCCCTTAACGTGCAGTCAAGAACTTTTACGCTGTTCATTTAGTTAAATTCTGTCTCTCCTTAAAAATTTTTCTTATTCTCTCAATATCTTTTTGTGTATCTACGGCCATCGACTCAGAATCAACAACAACAGTCATAATTTTTTTATGATTTTCAAGAAGTCTTAGCAGTTCTATTCCTTCAGCGCGTTCAATATTTCCGGGTTTTTTACTCAAATAAAAATCAAGCGCCTTTTTCCTTATCGCGTAACAGCCAACATTTTTATATAAATCGTATCCTATTGCCTCTTTTGGATATGGTATCGCGGATCTTGACATGAATATTAAATAACCGTCATCATTAATTGCTAACTTGATAGTTGTAGTATTTAGAGCATCAACAGGGTATTTAAATTTTTCGGTTAACATGATCGCATCAGCATCTGGAAAATTTAGAGCCGAATCTATTAATTTTTTTTCATCACAAGCACTGATCAAGGGTTCATCACCCATAATAATTACATACAAATCCGCATCAACATGCTGTGCAACTTCGGCCACTCGATCCGTACCTGTTGGGTGAGAATCAGAAGTTATCATCGAATTAATACCTAATTTTTCACATTCATCAATTATTAAATTACTTTCTGTTGCTACAATAACGTTGTCAAATTCCTTCACTTTTTTAGCTTCCTGATACACCCACCAGATCATTGGTTTACCGCAAATATCCGCTAACGGTTTGCCCGGAAATCTCGATGATTTAAACCGAGCAGGAATCACACCTATAATTTTCATACTGCCTCCTGTAAATCATAAAATAAAATTTGGGAGGCATGATGCTTACTAAACTTTAAGATCGGAAGAGCACACGTCTGAACTCCAGTCACGGCTACATC
>CALCEM010000082.1 GCA_937900285.1 uncultured Fretibacterium sp.
CTTTATATGATATGGAAAAATTAAATAATATTTCTAAAAATATTATTAGTAAATTCGTATCAGCTGATCTCAAATTTCTGGCGGTCTCTATTCCGTTTAAGGCGTTCATATAAATATCAAGAAATATAATGTGAAAATCATTGACGGAAAATTTTTCCAGCAAGCTCTCTCCATCTGAAAATAATTTTATATCTCCTGAAATTCCTCTATTATGAAGCCAGAACTGTACATCATGGCGCAAACGTTCGCGATCTGACATTTGATCATCTACAATTGCAATATTAATATTCAGTTCTGACACCTCCATTAAAATAAAATAAAATTAAATTAATTTATTGAAAGCGTCAGAATTTTACAAGTTTACGAGATTAAAAAAAATATTTGCTGGTTGAGTTTTAAGAATTTAAAATGATTTTTATGCGCGTTAATTTCTGAATAAATCTTCGGCAATAATTAAAATAACAAATTTTTTGAACATTTTATTTTTTACCGAATAATTTTTTAACTGAAGCTCTTATTAAATTTTCAACGACTTTTAAAACCGGTCCGCCCTGATATTCGCGGTAAATTGAGGACTGCACGGCTGCTAAATGGCTTTTATACGGGTCTTTAATATCGAATATTCTTATAAAACACCGTGTCGATAAATATCTAACATCATGAGCCGGGACAATTTCGGTTTTTTCTTCCGGGATTTTAATTGTGCCTGTTAAATTTCCTTTATTATCGTAAGTCTGAACATCTTTATAAACTGTATATGTGCGAGTAGTTTCCGGGACATGTTCGAGTTCAAAATTTTGATTTATTTCGGGAATAATAATAACCTGATAGCCTTCCTGATGCGCAAAAAATAAAACGTCTTCAAGAGAATTATTTGTGCCTCTGGTGTTTGCAATTTTTCTTAAATAATCCTGCATAGTCGTGATAACTGGTTTATTTTTTTTCAGTGAGATTTGAAAACTTTTTGCTGTCCAATCTGCGACGCTATATTTATTTTGATTTTCTTCGGAGGGTGCGAGCGAGTTACTTCCTCCGGCGTTTAGATTTGCGGTTGTTGCGAACACTAAAATTTTTTTGAGCGACCTAATTTTAAACGATGGATTAACCCAAGTTTCTATGCCTGGTTTAGAATTTCCAAACAGTCCGGAAGATTTAAAAATGTTTGTTAAATTTTTTAGGCCGTTCGAAGTATCACCAGCGTAAGAACATGACGCGAATGAAAATAAAAATGCTAACGACAATAAAAATATTTTTCTCAATTTCAAAGCAGGACACTCCTCTATAAAAAAATTTTTCGTACGAGATTATAAATTAAATTTCATAATTCTTACTTAATTATTTATTAAAATTCTAGAGGTTAATATATTTCGTGAAAAATTCCGATAAATGTGCCAGAAGTTTTAAAATTTTTTTCGATTTATACATTATGCTAAAATAGCGATGTTCAGATTTTTAGAAATTGTGTAAAAATTTATTTTCTGGGAGGTTAGGTTTTCCAATGAAAAAATTTGTATTTGCGGTTTTAATATTTGCGCTTTTTGTTCAGCCTGCTTCAGCTAAGAAAGTACAGACGCTCAAAACTGATGCCAATAAAATGACATGGTATTTAATTGATTACGGCGTTGATTACGGTACACCTTACGCGGTTGCGAGAAAGTATTACACGAATCCGTCCATTAAACAGGAAACAATTGAGCAGCTCGAATCGCGTTACGGACTTTCAAGGTATACGGCTTCAACGCTTTATTTTACGGAATACGGCTGGGAATATTCTCAGGATGGAAAGCAGGTTACAACGACTTACATGGTTCATTATGATTTCAGCGGCCATGAACTTTACAGAATTGATTATGATGACAGTTACGAATCCCGCAGGAGATTTTATTCAAACGTCACGCCGAACACTCCTCAGAGCAGAGGATATGCGTACGCTGTAGGGAAGCTTTATTAATTTAATTGGAGGCTGGGAATCATGAAAAAATTTTACTTAGCGTTTTTAATAGCGCTTATGTCTTCGGCGGTGGCTTATGGTGCAGCTGAATATGACAACGAATATGTTGCGCCTGAAATTCCGGAGCCTTTAGATTATTATTACGATTCTGGATCGGATTTTTATTATAAGATCATGGACAAAAAATCCACCCTGCCAGAACTGGAAAACAGAGCAAAAGATGTAAAAAGCGTAGTCAGAAAGTATTTTTTTATGTCTGATAGTGAGCAGGACAGAGTAATTAAACGGCATGCAGAAATTTCAAGAATGAAGAGCAAAAAAAATGCTCTTGAGGCTTATTCCAGACTTGTAAGCGAAAACAAATATGATTATTTTTCAGCATACATGGCCGGAGTTACTTCGAAGGAAATGGGCAGGCTCGGACGCGCTAAAGGCTGGTTGGAATATTGCTTAAATATTAACGATAAGTATATGCCGGCAAAACAATTATTGAAAACTGTAAACGCAATATATAAACCTGATTAAAAATTTTATTTTACAGATGGGTTTATTTTATGAGATCAAGTAAATAAATTTTTTACATAACAGTATCTGGCAAAAAATTCCGGTACTGTTATTTTTTATTCGGAGGCTGTAAACATGAAAAATTTTAAAAACACGAAAAAAATATTTTTGGCAATAGCATTAACGTTTTTATTTGTAAATTATTTAAGCGCTTCGGATGCAATTTATAACAATGAGTATATCGCTCCAGAAATTCCTTCATATTCGTCTTATTCGGATTCTTATGGGGCTTATGGGTCTTATGGTTATGATGATTACGGGTACTCGAGTTCATCAAGGAAAAAACTTCCGGATATGGAAAATAAATCAACTGAAGCCGGAAAAGTTATAAAATCATATTTCTTCATGTCCGATTCTGAAAAAAGCGCGTTAATACAACGTCATAAGGAAATAAAAAAATTAAAGAACAAACAAAATATTTTTGAGGCTTATGCTGGTTTGGTTTATGCGAATCAACTCGATTATTTTTCGGCGTACATGGCAGGAGCAGCAGCTAAAGAAATGGGAGATCACGAACGCTCTATAAATTGGCTTGAATATTGTCTCGGAGTTAACCCGAAATACATACCGGCTAAAATGATGCTCAAAAATGAAAAAGTTTTACACAATTATCAGCCCGGAGGTTACGGCTCTGAAAGCAATTATTAATTTTTAAGAGCGGATAAAATTTTATTTTAATTTATTTTAATTTTTAATAATTTAATAACGGTATCCAAATTTTTTTTGGGTGCTGTTATTTTTTTTGCCTGATATAATCGAAAAAGTTTTTAATTTATATAGTTTGTTTTAAACAGGAGGGATTTTTTTATTTTGGGTCGTAACGTGAAAAATTTGGGCTTGTATCTCGTTCTGTTCTTAGGAGTAGTAACGTTTGTAAATATGTTTTTAACACCCGAAGAAGTTCAGAAACAATACGATGAAATAAGTTACAGCCAATTTATAACGCATCTTAATTCCGGAAATGTCAGAGTTCTTCAAATTCGCAATAATACAGTTCCAGGCGAATCAAGTTCGGGGACATTTATAGGAGAATTGAAGGACGGACAAAGATTTTTAACATATGGTCTCGACGTTATGGGAATTGCAGAACAAGCAGTAAAAAAAGGCATCACGGTAACAGTTGAAGCACCTCAAAAAAATTCATGGCTGACGAGCTTATTAACTTCATTGTTTCCGACATTATTATTAATTGCTGTATGGGTGTATTTTCTTTATAACATGCAGGGCGGCGGCGGTGTTGGAAGCAGAGTAATGGGCTTCGGAAAAAGCAGAGCAAAATTATTTATGGACAATCGCCCAAAAGTTACGTTTAATGATGTTGCAGGATGTGACGAAGCAAAAGAAGAATTACAAGAAGTAATACAATTTTTAAAATTCCCTGAAAAATTTCGCAAGTTGGGCGCAAAAGTTCCAAAAGGAGTTTTAATGCTTGGACCTCCCGGAACTGGTAAAACTTTATTGGCCAGAGCTGCAGCAGGTGAAGCAGATGTACCATTTTTCAGCGTGAGCGGTTCTGACTTTGTTGAAATGTTCGTCGGAGTTGGAGCGGCGAGGGTTCGTGATTTATTTGCGCAATCAAAAAAATATCAGCCATGTATAATTTTTATTGACGAGATCGATGCTGTTGGCCGTCATCGCGGTGCAGGTTTAGGCGGAGGACATGACGAACGCGAACAGACTTTAAATCAGTTATTAGTCGAGCTTGATGGCTTTGATGAAACTACGAGCACGATTTTAATAGCTGCAACAAATAGACCTGATATTTTAGACCCTGCGTTATTGCGTCCCGGAAGGTTTGACCGTCATATAGTGGTGGATCGTCCTGATATAAAAGGCCGTGAAGAAATTTTAAAAGTTCATATGCGCGAGAAAAAATTTTCTGAAGATGTCAACACTGATATTTTAGCGCGCCGTACTGCCGGAATGGTCGGGGCTGATTTGGCGAATTTAATAAACGAAGCTGCATTATTATCAGCGAGACACGATAAAGAAAAAATCGGAATGGAAGAACTTGAAGAGGGCATCGAAAGAGTTTTAGCCGGGCCGGAACGTAAAAGCCGTTTAATAAGTGAGCACGAGAAAAAAATTATTGCTTATCATGAAACCGGACATGCTCTCGTCGCGAAAGTTTTACCAAATTCTGATCCAGTTCACAAAATTTCAATTATTCCGCGCGGACATGCTGCACTCGGTTATACTTTGCAATTGCCTGAGGAGGACAGGTTTTTAATTTCAAAATCCGAGCTGTTAAACCGTATTTCAGTTTTATTGAGCGGACGTGCTGCAGAACAATTAATTTTTAACGATGTTACCAGCGGGGCAGCTAATGATCTGGAGCGTGCTACTCAAACAGCCAGACAAATGGTGACACAGTTGGGAATGAGCGAAAAATTAGGGCTTGTAAAATTGGGAAATAAGCGCGAAGAAATATTTTTGGGTCGTGATATTTCGGAGGATAGAAATTACAGCGAAGAAATTGCTTTTATAATCGATCAAGAAATTAAATCTATTATTGACGAATGTTATAAAACCGCAAAAAATATTTTATCCGAACGCAAAAATTTAATGGACAAGATCGCTAAAATCTTACTCGATAAAGAAATAATTACAGGTGAAGAATTAGACAAATTAATTAATGACGATCTCCCGGAGCTTCCAGAAAACCGCACTGATGTTCTTCCGGAAAATTTGAATATTAATAATAATAATAATTTTATGGCTTGACGTAAAAAATTTTTGTGAAATAATTTACAACTGTTGCGATTGGGGTGTAGCCAAGCTGGCAAGGCAACGGATTTTGGTTCCGTCATTCGTTGGTTCGAATCCAGCCACCCCAGCCATCAGTTTTTAAATTTGAGATCTAGCGAGGTGGTTGCGACAATGAGTAATACGGGCGTTCTCATCATGGCGGCAGGTAAAGGCACTAGAATGAAGAGCGCACACCCAAAAGTTTTACACGATGTATTAGACAAAAAATTAATTGATTATGTTATTGAGAATGCTTTAAGCTACACGCAGAATGTTTCAGTTTTAGTAAGTTCAGACGAAGTTTCAGAATATATCACAAACAAATATCCCATTAAAATTTTATGGCAGCGCGAACAATTAGGAACAGGCCACGCAGTAAAAATTTGCTGTGAATGGTGGAGCGATTTTAAAAATTTAATCGTTTTAAACGGCGATGTGCCATTAATGAAAAAATCCAGCTTAAAAAATTTTATAGACAGCTCATTAAATTATGATTGTGTCATAACGAGTTTTATAACTGAAAATCCCGGAGCTTACGGCAGAATAGTTCACGAAAGCAATAATATAAAAATTGTAGAATTTAAAGACGCTTCGGACGATGAGAAAAAAATCAAAGAAGTAAACGCCGGGTGTTATGCATTTAAAGTTAAAAGTCTGGAGCAGGTAATAAATTTAATTGATAACAATAACGCTCAAGGTGAATATTATTTGCCGGATGTTTTGAAGTTTATGAATCAAAAAAATATGCGTGTGAATTCGTTTATAATGCCTGAGCTGGAAATGTTAGGCGTGAATAATCAAGAAGAATTAACGAATATAAATTTAATTTTGCGCGATGAAATTTTAAAAAAGCATTTGAGCAACGGTGTAAATATTTTGGATTTAAATTCCGTTTATATTGGCTCTGATGTCGAAATTGATCCGGACGTTAAAATAATGCCTAACGTTCAAATATGGGGCAAAAGTAAAATTTTATCGGGTAGCGTAATCGGTTCAGGTTCGATTTTAAAAAATGCAGTCATCGGCCATGACGTTAATATAATTGCATATGCCGTAATTGAGAACAGCGAATTAAAAAATAATTCAAAGGCGGGACCGTTTATATATATTCGTGAAAATTCATGTCTTGAAAAAAATTCATTTGCCGGGAAATTTGTAGAATTAAAAAATACTATTGTCGGCGAAAATTCAAAAGTTCCGCATTTATCATATATGGGAGATGCTGTGCTCGGCCATAATGTAAATATTGGAGCTGGTTCGATAACATGCAATTATGACGGAAAAAATAAAAATAAAACTCATATCGGGAATAATTGTTTTGTTGGTTCGGACACGATGTTTATTGCGCCGGTTGAGATAGGTGATGATTCGGCGACGGCTGCGGGGTCTGTTATCACGAAAGATATACCCGTAAATTCTTTAGGAGTAGCGCGTGAGCGTCAAATAAATATAAATGACTGGTCAAAACGTAAAAAATAAAGGAGCAAAAATAATTTTGTCAAGAGGAAACGGAATTAAATTATTTTCAGGAACAGCGCACCCTGAATTTGCGCAAAAGATTTCAGATGTATTAAATATTCCATTATCGAAGGCGAAGCATTTCAGATTTTCTGACGGTGAGATCGGTTATTCTCCTGATGAGACTGTGAGGGGTGCGGATGTTTTTATAATTCAGCCGACGTGTAATCCAGCGAATGAAAATTTAATGCAGTTATTAATTATGGCTGATGCGTTTAAGAGGGCTTCTGCGCATTATGTAAATGCAGTAATTCCGTATTTTGGGTATGCACGGCAGGACAGAAAAGCTAGACCGCGCGAACCGATTACGGCGAAACTAGTAGCGAATATTTTGGCGCATGGCGGAATTGATAGAGTTATCACGGCGGATTTACATGCTGGACAAATTCAAGGATTTTTTGATATTCCTGTAGATCATTTAACTGGTATGAAATTATTAGCAGGATATTTCAAAGAATTTTTAGCTGAAGATTTAAGATCGGGTTCGGTTGTAGTAGTGTCGCCTGATGTTGGAGGAGTAGCGCGCGCCCGGAAATTTGCGGTGATGCTTCACACGGATATTGCAATTGTAGACAAGCGCAGATCTCATGAAGTTGCGAATGTTTCCGAAGTAATGGACATAATCGGAGATGTAAAAGATCGTGTAGCGATTTTAGTTGATGATATTATTGACACGGCTGGGACGATTTGCCACGCTGCAAAAGGTTTAATGGATCGCGGCTGTAAAAAAGTTTATGCTTGTGCCACGCATGCAGTTTTATCGGGCAAAGCTATCGAGAATATAAATAATTCCGAAATTGAAAAATTAATATTTTCTGACACTGTTCCATTAGGCGAAAAAAAGGACAATCCTAAAATTATGCAGTTATCAATTGCTCCGTTATTTGCAGAAGCGATCATGCGAGTACATTCGGAGATGTCAATTTCAGGGATGTTTGATTAAAATAAAAATTAAAGCCCCTCCCTTGATATAAAATTAAATCTGTGAACTTGGGAGGAGTTTTTTTTATTGCACTCTATAAAAAATATTTTTGCGTGCTTGTTTATTGTGCTTCGCTGATTAATTTTAAAATTTTGTTTTCAAGAGTATTTTTCATCAAGTCGAGCTTAAAATTTAATTTTTGCATACCTTTAAAAGTCTCTTGTTTTAAATTTTCTCGTTCAGTTATTCCGTTAAGCGTAAATTTGACAGCTTGTTCAGTATTGAAAGTTCTGAAATCAAGTACATGATCATAATCAAGCGATTTAAATAAGCCTATAAATTTTTTACTGTAGCCTGCAGGAATAACAGCTACATGACTCGAAAAAGCTGCTATAGTTGCGTGCATTCTTGCTCCGGTGAAAAAATCCATTTTTGAAATATATGACTTTGCTTCCATAGGATTTTTAAACATGTCCGGACATATTGCACCAGGATATAATTTTTTTACTCGTTCAATCGCTGTAACATCGGCCGTAACATGCGGAATAAAATGAATTTCATAGTCGTCATGTTTTGTTAATTCGTCAAGCAGTAATTTAATATATTCGTCATAGTCAGTTTTTAAAATTTCGTTTATGGTTGTTTTTTCAACTTGATCTTTAACGAGCAGACCTGAAATATTTACTCCGATTTTAATTTTATTAGCAGGTTGATTTTGTTCCTTTTCATATGGCAGAATGAAAGCTACATCGGTGACAGCAATAGGATCTATCCCGGAAATATTTTTTACGAGTTCGGCTGAAATATCATCTCTTGTCATCACCAGCACAGAATTTTTTATTGCTCTCTTAGCTTTTTCGATATTACGTTCTGAATATGGCCCATAAGTCTGCGGACCTAAAATTAACGGAACTCCGAGCCATTCCGTAAATAATTTAACGTTAGTCCCGTAAATAAATCTATCATCGCCGTAAATATCGCTAAATGAATCTCCGCCGGTCATATCTATAGCAAATTTGCAAGTCCTAATATTTTTTATATATTTAAATAAATTATGAGGTCTTCTGACTATGCTCCTAAATCTTCTTACTGGCGGGAGCTGGCTGGACATTATATGATCTTCATAAATTCCGAGACTTTTTGCGATTTGGCGCGGGTATTTTTGATCTTTTTCACCATCAAAAAAAATATATTTGAACAATAATTTATTTTCCAATTCAATTTTATGCAACAAGTTAATCAGCGAATAACTTAAAGCCATGCAACCCATATTACCATTATTGGAGGGCGCTCCTAAAATTGCAATATTATAGGTGAGGTGAGGTGAGGTGAGCTGAGGTATTGTACACGGTCATTTTATTTCGTCAAGCCCCTTTCATAAATTTATAATTTAAATCAATTTCGCGACCAAAGCCATCCTTGCGAGTTTGTCGCCCCGTCTGTACGAATAGCATTTTAAATCACGAAAAGTATTTATATTTGAATTTAAAATATTTTGTTCTGGTATACCGCAATTTTTTAATTGAGACGTTATCTCGCCGGCTATATCAAAAAAATAAAACCTGTCCTGCACCCTTAAATTTTTATCGTGAAACACATCAAGCCCCTTCTGCGTCCATTCATCGTTAAATCTTGAATAATCCTCAAATCCTACACACGGCCCAATCCACGCACTACAAATTTGAGCAGGAATATTAAATTTTTTTACCGCCTCATCTACAATGTTTAAAACTGTTCCGCGAAATCCTGAATGTAAAACTACCACAAATTTATAATTTTCTTTCGCCCAATTCTCATCAGGATAAATTATAACCGGCGCACAATCAGCATAACGCATCATTACAGTAAAATTTAAATCGCTCAAATAAACTCCATCGGCCTCTGGTCTGGCAGGTAAAATATTTTTTTCTTTTTCATCTGGAGCTATTATATTTTTTCCGTGAACTTGTGAAGGTGCTAATATATTTCCGGCGAGATTTAAAAAACTTTTCGTAGCATTAACATCCCCAGCTATATCTTCCGGCAAATCTTCACGAGTATAAAATTTAACGTCCATAAAATTATTATTTATCGTAATCATGTTTTAGATTATACCAAAATGAAAATTTTGCAAAAACCTTCTTTACTTCTGTTCGCTCTTTCCGTTCGCAGTTAATTATGTTAATTATTTTGCAAGTCTTAAAATTTTTTGCACTAAAAGATCAACGAATGTACAAACAGAGAACACCAAAATTATTACTAAAATCGAATAAATTATTAAATACGGACTTTCAGAATACGAAGCGTTTTTAAATAATTCCAGCCACAAAAATTTACGAATAAAATTATTATCATGAATCAAATATACTCCAAACGTAGCAGATGATATTAAATTTATAAAATTGCTGTTGATCCTTAAATTTTTAAATCCTATTAATAAACATGCCGTAATAAATAATATTGTAAAATGCCTCATTCCGTAAATAAATGTTGAATGTTTCGCAAAAATATGAAATTTCAAACCAATTACATCAAACATTACTACAATTGAAAAATTAATTAATATCCCAACCAGTCCATATAAAATATATTTCCAGCTTCCAAAATTATCAGCGTGCAGTCTTATATATCCTGCCAGACCGTATAAATACATAAACCAAAGTAAATTATTACATTGATATTGAAATTTATTGAAAAATATCATCGGAAGAATGCTCCATAATATGAAAAATGTTATTAACATCTTCTGATAATTTATTTTACTCAAATTACGCAACAAAATATTTAAATACGGATGCGCCATATACATAACAAACCAGCAGCTTGCAAACCACCATTGTCCTGAACTCACTGGCAAAATTATTTTTATAGCTTCCTTGATTTCAAAATCCTTGTTACCAAAAATTATAAATAATGCATAAATCGTTACTGAATAAAAAAATATTTTCAACCAGAATTTTATTAATTTCCTTAAACTTATCCCGGAAGAATTTATTAAAAAATATCCTGATATTAATACAAATATACTATTACCAAGACTGCCGCCCATTAATATAAATTGCGTCCATAATCTGTTTAAAGTTATTAAATTTGTTTGGAATTCAAAGTGTCCATGAACTGAAAAATGATGCGCTATTATTCCAAGCATTGCGAAAATTCTTAACAGTTCAATATTTGCGTTGCGTTCGTGATGTGATGTAATGTGATGTGATGTGATGTGATCAATTATGTCCGTGCGTCCGAAATTAGCAATCAAAATTTTTCAACCGCCTTTCAATGTATTTTAAAATATTTATTTTTTACCTTGAGATTATATCAAATTTCTAAAAAAAATTACCCTCCCGTTAAAATTTACAAGAGGGCATAAAACTTTTTTAAATTTAAAATTTAATTTACAGCTTATACAGCATATCCAAAGAACGCAGGAAGCCATAAACTTAAAGCCGGTATAAACGTCAATAATAAAAGCGTGATCAACATGCAAAGGTAAAACGGTAATGTAGCTTTTACAACTTTTTCCATCGGCAACTTCGCAACAGCTGAACCAATAAATAACACCGCTCCTACTGGAGGCGTTAATAATCCGATTCCGCAATTTAAAATTACCATTATTCCAAACTGAATGGGATTAATTCCGATCGATTGAGCTACAGGCAATAATATAGGAGTCGCAATTAAAATAATCGGAGCCATGTCCATAATGCATCCCAAAATTAATAAAATCGCATTGAGCATTAAAGCTATTATAATAGGATTATCGGAAACGCTCTTTATTAACATTGCCGCTTTTGCAGGAACATGCAACGTTGTTAAACAATATCCAAACGCCGCAGAAGTCGCAATCAAAATTAAAACGATCGCCAAAGTTTCGACGCACGTGTCAAGCGATTTCCATACACCCTTCCAGCTTAATCCGCGATATATAAACACCGAAACAAATAACGAATATACGACCGCTATAGCCGCAGATTCCGTCGCAGTGAATACTCCGCAGACAACTCCGACAACAACGATTAAAATTGCTGCCAATGCCCAGAATGATGTCGCCAATTGCTTTAAAAATACGCTAAATCTAAACGGCTCACCTTTCGGGTAATTGCGTTTAACCGAAATAATATAAGAACCAACCATCAACGATAACGCTAAAATTGCGCCTGGAACATATCCAGCCATAAATAACGCTCCGACTGAAATCCCGCTCGCCGTTGTCGCATAAATTACCATGTTATGACTGGGCGGAACTAATAACCCTTCACATGATGAAGTGATCGTGACAGCCGTTGAAAAATCCGCGTCATATCCCTGATCGACCATCATAGGAATTAAAATTGATCCAAGTGATGCAGTATCAGCTGAAGCAGAGCCGGAAATTCCTCCGAAGAAATACGAAGCAACAATATTAACCATTGCAAGACCGCCGCGCATCCAGCCGACTAGCGAATTCGCCAGAGCAATTAATTTATCCGAAATTCCTCCTGAACCCATTAACACGCCCATCGTAATAAAAAACGGGACTGCCATTAAACTAAATGACCAAATTCCTTTTACCATTTGTTGCGGTAATGTTACAAGTGCCTGGCCTTGAGACATTAAACAAAATACAGTCGATAAACCCACAGCATAAGCGATCGGAAATCTTAATAAAATCATTGCGAAAAATGATCCGAGTAATACTAATGTCGAAATATCTTCAGGACTCAATTTAAATCTTACCCCCTAGAAATTATTTTTTTATTTCTTATTATTTTATTCTGCAACTTCTAAAATTATTTTTCTGACTTCGTTATCTTTCACAAAATCCAAAACCGTACGGCCCTTATTATCTTTTGCAAAAATATCCGCGTCAGCATCGATCAAAATTTGTACAACGCTTGAACCGGCATTATTATTTGCGGCGATCATTAATGGGGTCATGCCGTCATCATTTTTTGCGTTTACGTCTGCACCTGAAGCAATTAAAGCATCAATAACACCTGCTCCCGTATGTTTTCCAAGAGCGTACATTAAAATATTATTTCCGCCTTTAAATTTTGCGTTTACGTCTGCTCCAGAATCTAATAAATCGTTAATTACATCCGGCGCTGGATTATTATCGATGGCCATCATTAATAAAGTTCTGCCGTCTGAATATTTTGCGTTTAAATCTGCACCGTTATCGATCAAGATGTCCATTATTTCGAGACCAAAATTATTATTTACAGCCAACATTAAAGCGGTTGTGCCGTCGTTCATTGCGGCATTTACATCGGCTTCGCGGTCAAGCAATAAATATAAAATTTCCTGATCAGATTTTTTATTCAGAGCGTTCATTAAAACTGTAGTCCCATCGGATTTTTTAGCGTTTACGTCAGCACTGAGATCAATTAAAGTCTCGATAATGTCAGCCGAGCAATTTAAATCTATAGCTTTCATTAAAACTGTTGTGCCGTCAGAATACGCAAAATTTACATTAGCTCCAAAATTTACGAGACCTTCGAGCTGTTCAGGATCAAAATTTTTATTGCTCAAAGAGTCAATTAAATCCTTCGTAGCTCCTTCAGGTTCTTTAACGTTTTTAACTGGTTCAGCATTATTTTTTATTTCAGATTTTGACTGCTCTGCAACTGGAACGTTTTTATTTTCTGTTTTTTGCTCAGGTTTAGAGCCTCCAATAAAATAATACGCTCCTACTGCGATCAAAATTATTAATACTGGTATTAATATCTTTTTCAAAATTATTTATTGCCTCCAGTAAAAATTTCTTCAAGCCTCTCAAATATTTGCTCAATTTCAAAAATTATCATGCTTCCGCCAGCTATAGGAATCGGCAAAAACATCCAGAATCTGCTTAAAGTCGGTATACTCTCATATCTTCCGAATCTTGCTAAAGGTGAATTGCAAACTAAAATACCGTAATAAAGCATTACTCCACCGAGCGACAATACTGCTATATCCGAAATTAAATCCATAAATCTTATTAAGCCTTCGGGTAAATATTTATCAAATGATGTCATTCTGATATGTGCTTTACGTCTGATCGCGAGCGTTGCAGATAATACGGCCATGTACACCATAAACGTTAACACCATTTGTTCACTCCATGCCGGGTCCGGAATCCATTCAATATAACGACCGGCGACCGACATCGATGTAATAACTATATCGGCGACCAATAATAATTTACAAATCAACATTACGAGCTTGTCCGTCAAATCATAAACGGGCTTTATTAAGTGAAGCAATTTAAAAATACCTGACAAAATAAATTACACCTCCAGAAAAATTTAAAAAAATATAAAAAAATATCAGCAGGAGAAAATTCGCACATTAAATGCACAAAAACTCCTGCCGAAATTTACAAATTTATATTAATTCTGAAAATCTACGAGCTTTTTATATAACTCTGCTTGGCTCTTTGTATTTGCCTGAATGGTCGGCTGACATGCTTTAATCCAAGGGGCTTTATCCGGAACATCAACAACTGTGGTGCCTTCAGTTTTTAATAATTCGAGTACTGCATTTTCTTCTTTTTCAGAAATTTTTGCGTTCTCGCCCTGTACAAATTTTCCAGCTTCCATTAACCAGCCTCTCTGCTGATCGTTTAATTTGTTCCAGCCTGAGTCAGCAATAATAATCTGAACTGCTCCGAGCGTATGTCCATCAAGTAATAAGCATGGGGCAACCTCGTTAAATGCGTTCGATCTGTAATTTGCGATCGGCTGTTCTGCTGCATCAGTTACACCGGTCTGAAGAGCTGAATATAATTCGGTGTAAGTTACAACGGTCGGATTTGCGCCTAAATTCTTAACCATGCCGGTCATAATAGGATCATCGGAGACGCGGATTTTTTTGCCTTTCAAGTCTGCTAAACCTGAAACTTTCTGCTTAAAGAAGAAATGTCTGAAACCTTCTTCACCGTAGCAAATTCCTCTTAATGGAAGTCCGACATTATGAGGCTCTGCTAAAAATTCCTGAGCTAAATCGCTGTTCGCAAAATTCCAGAAATGTGCACGGCTTACAAAAGTGTAAGGAATTGATAATAACATCGCTTTTTGGCATCCGTAACTTGTTAAAGCAAATGCCGAAATTCTCGACATGTCTACGGTATCGCCACCGCCCAAAATTCCATCAAGTACTTGAGCTTCTGAACCTAAAACTCCGCCTGCCTGAATGTCGATTATTACATCGCCTTTTGATAATTCTTCAACCTTATTTTTAAAGGCTGTTGCCATTTGTCCGACGATCGTATCCAACGGATTAACTTCAGCGTAAACGAGTGTAACTTTTGCGAACGCTACGCCAGACATTAAACAGGATAAAACTAAAGCCAACGCGAGAATTTTTTTCATTACGAAAAATACCTCCTGATAAAAATTTTTATATCAAAATATTATCCCTGATGATGAGCTAACATTACAGCCCCAGCAATGGACAATAATTTTGCTCTTGGTGAATCTGCACGGCTGGTTAATACTACTGGTGCAGCTGCTCCAACAATTAAACCGGCTGTCTCGCTTCCTTTTGCGAAGAAGCTTATTGATTTAGCTAAGGCGTTACCGACTTCGATCTGCGGGACGATTAAAATATCTGCACGGCCTGCAACATCTGATTTAATATGTTTAATTCTTGCGGCTTCCTCGTCAATAGCATTATCGAGCGCGAGAGGTCCATCGACTATACAATTTTTAAGCTGACCGCGTTTATACATCTGGACTAAAGCTGTAGCATCGAGTGTGCAGGGCATATCCGGGTTAACCATTTCGACCGCGCATAAACATGCAACTTTTGGAGTATCAACGCCCAACGATCTGGCAAAATTTACGGTGTTCTGTACGATGTCCTTTTTCATTTTTAAATCAGGATACATGTTAAAAGCACCGTCAGCAATAAATATTACTCTGTCATATCCTGGAATTGAATGGAAATAACAATGTGAAATAGCATTTTTTCCAACGCGTAAACCGACCTCTTTATTTAACATTCCGCGTAAAAAATTATCCGTATGTAATTGGCCTTTCATGTAAATATCTGCGCGACCTGCTGAAACTTCTGTAACGGCTACTATTCCGCATTTTGCTTCATTATCTTCGGCGATAATATGATAATCTGTTTCATTCGCGCCGGCTTCCTCGATACAAGCTTTAACTTTTTCGGAATTTCCCACGAGAGTAGCATCAACGAGTCCGAGTTTACGAGCTTCCTCAATTGCTGAAATTAATCCGGCATCTTCTGCCATTGCGACAGAAATTCTTTTACGGCCTTTCTCTGAACATAATTTACGGGCTTCCTCGATTAACTGAGAAAGTGAACGAACTTGCTCCATTTTTAAATGCACACTCCATTTTTGAAAAATTTTAACAACGCTAGAATTTTAATTAATAAAGCCTGAATTTAAATCATTAATTTTAATTATTCAAGCCAGCGGGATATATATTTGTCGTATAAATTTGATAATTTCTGCGTAATAGTTCCGGGCTTTCCATTTCCTATAACGATCCCGCCAATTTTCACGACTGGTACAACTTTTTTCACGCTTCCAGTTATGAACGCTTCAGATGCTCCAGCTAATTCGGACCATAACGGGCAACGCTCTTCAACTTTTATATTTTCGGATTTTGCAAGCTCAATTATTGCCGCTCTGGTTGTGCCTTTTAAAACCCGGTTTAACGGAGCTGTGATCAAAATATTATTTACGATCAAAAAAAATGTGCTGTGCCCCGCTTCCGTAATTTCTCCGTCAGGACAGTACAACGTCTCAAACGTCCCGGAATGATTCTGATAAGTTTTTCTATAATCAACGCTTTTAACATTCGGATCATCGCGACCGTACGGAACCGGGTCTAAAATTACGCCTTTTGATCTCGTTTCATTTGAGACAACGTCCTGAGCTTCGAATATTACGAAAAATCTCGGATTCGTAAATTTTCCGGTCGCCTCGTCGAAAACATCTCCGCCTGAAAGATATGCTTTAACTCGAACATCTTTATTTATTTTTAAAACGCCCTCGTGAATAATTTTTTTCATAAATTCGACATCAGGTAAATTAATTATTCCGCAACTTTCAGCACTGTTTTTAAATCTTTCAAGATGGGGTGTGAGCATTAAAATTTTTAAATCATGTGTCGCCATCACTTCAAAAACTCCGACACCCCTTTGTATTATTAAATCTGAAATTGGTAATTTTGCATCTTCCGGTTTTTTAAATTCCCCATCGATATAACATAAATACAAAATTTTTTCACCTCGTAAATTAATTTTAATTTTAAATTTAAATTTTTATTTTTTCGGCAAATCGTCAGGCGGTAAAAATGGATCTTTGTCCTGATTTTGTCCGAGCGTCGCATCTTTTTCGGGAAATGCATTTATTGAAAGCGTTAAACCGATCTTGTCATCGTCATCATACGTGCGATCATTTTTATAATATAAATCCCAAGTCATGCAATCCGTTACCCATTGAATGCCGTAAAAAATTTCATCTGCAAAATGTTCGCTTATATCATAACTGCCACGCATATATACAAAAAACTCCGGGCCGATCTGGAATCTGACTTTTTGATGAAATCTCTTGCGGTCGCGGTATTCGTCCCACTTCATTGAGCTTTGTCCCCACGAGTATATTCGCTCAAATGCTGAACCCCACTGCACATTACCAGTTTTATACCTGAAACCTGAAAAAGTTCTAAACATTCGCTGTTCTCTTTTATCGCGGTCATATAACCATAAACTTGCGGTATTATCTGAAAATAATTCTGTTCCGTTATCGTCAGTGATCGTTTCAAAATAACCGTGAGCACCAAAACCAAAACGATTTGTAAGCGAGCCAGTATCGTTTAAAAGTTTTTCCAAATATGTGCCGTGAGTTGCAAAAAATGTCAGCCATAAATTTTGAGAAGTTCTATACCACGGCGACCACACTGTAAATTCTGGTTTGCGATCTAAACGCCCTTTAAATTTGTGAGTGCTGTCCTTCTGGTCTGAAATATATTGATTTTTCCTGTATAAAAGTTCTGCGCGCCAGTTATTTTTATTGTATCTCAACGCTGCAAACGGCCTCCAGACTTTATTATCCCATAAATCATCCCAAGAATGTTCAAAACCTCCGGCGATCGTAAAATTTTCGTTTAATTGCTGTTCAATTTCAAAGGCCCATTCAAATTTTGATTCAGTAGCGTAAGCTATATCGAGCGCAGCTTTTCCGGTTTGCCAGCCTGCAGAAATTCTCAACCCTCCGCCAGTTCCGCGTTTATCACTGTGCTGAAAATACGGCCAGATCGAATAACTTACAGCACGCCGCTTCAATTCTACAACGTAATCAAACGGCGAAGAAAATAAATATAAATTGCCTAAATATATTCTTGGCTTTTTCGCAATTACTTTTTTGCCCGGCACAAACGAAACCGATTTTGCTACCAATTTATAATGCGGATGTTCGAGCGTGCACGTCGTTAAAGTTACTTCGGACCAACGCGCTAAATAATCGGCTGCAGCACCTTTCACGAGTCCGCGTTCTTCTGCTAAATCCCAAGGGATTACATTTATTTCTTTACCGTAAACATATAAAACACCTTCGCCAACTGCTAAACGAGTATGAGGCCCGGATAAAATTCCCTCTTGTGAAATTAAATCATAATCAAGCTGATCGGCCTTAACGTATTTATTTCCATAACTTAACGTAACTTGTTCATTTGGGAGTGCAAGTGCTTTAACTTTTTGGGAGCTTGCGTCATATTCAATTCTTTCGGCCTGTATCGTAGCATCTCCATATTGTAAAACTGCTTTACCTTCGGCGAGTGCTTGTCCCGTCTCGTCATTAAATGAAACTCTATCAGCATTTAATTTAACTTGTTCGGGATTTAAATTTAAATTTTCTCCCTCGTTATCTGCGTTTAAATCTTGAGCATAAATCTTAAAAGGAAATATAAATATTAAAACAGCAATTATTATAAAATTTATTTTGTGTTTTGCCATTTAATAATTCCTCCTCTCCGTAATAATATCACGCCGTTTTTATCTACACTTGCAAAGGGCGTTTCAACTGTAATTTCATCATTATAAATTTTTAAGCCGTCCGGGAAAATTAATTCTTCCTTGCCGTCCTTCCAGTAAACTTTTGGTGTGTTCAACATCCATTTTTGATCGCGTTCTTCCATTTTGCCTATTAAGTCCGAAGCTTCAGCTGCTTTTTCATCATGTGAGTAAATTCCTTCTCGTCCAAAAAATTCCCATTCTCCAGCATCGCCGGCTATTTTGCGTTTTATATCGAGTGATCTCATAAATGCATAATTTCCATGTTCTTGACCCATATAAGGAATTTTAACGCTCCATAAATCGCCGGAAATCTCTCGTGAAATTTGTATATTTTCCATTATCAGCGTTGGAATTTTGCTCAGACTTGCGCGCAATAAATCGACATCGAGTTTTAAATCTTTTCTGGCAGAACGCACAACCAGAATAAAAAATATTATTATCGCGCATAAAATTATTTTTCCAGAATTTAATTTAAATTTAAATTTAAATTTCGATTTCATGATTTATTTACCATACAATTTTCCACGATGACCCCTCACGAGTTACGCCTAATGTCCTGGCTGATAAATTTTTGAACATTAAATTTTTCCTCGTCACCGTAATTTTTGCGCGTTCTTCGCCGATCCAATCAATTTTATAATCAGTTTTCAAGCCGGCTCTAAAATCACCAGTTTTATATATTTCCTTTATGAAATTTTCGCGTGAAATATTTTTTTTAGACTGCTCGTTCAACATTTCATACATTTCAGACGGATTATTGTCGCTCCATAATAATAAAAATCTTCGCAACAGATGCTCACGACTGATATAAGCATCATCAACATTAACCGGCCTTGACACTGCGAGCTGAACATTATTATTATTATTTTTATTCTGATCGTCTTCCGGCTCTTTAGACTTTGCGCGTTTAGCCAGGACATCATTTACAAAATCTTTCATTGAGTTATCTTCTTGAACAGGCTCAATTTTAACAGGAGGCGCGATCGGTTTATGTTCAAATTTCGGAGGCGGCGGAGTTTTTTTCGGCAGATTTACAACTATAACTTCGGGGTTTGGAGCTGGTTTATTTTCTGGGATTTGTTTAGGCGCAATAATTTCGGGCGGAGCAAATGAAAATATTTTTTCTTCAGGAGCAATTTTATTAATTGACAATGCAAAATTTTTGTCGGGCTGTTTAGGAAAAAATATTAAACCCTGCACAACTCCGGGAGCTAAATATTCTAAATTTGAATCATATTTTAACGGGGAAATTTTCTCACCGGATGAATTTATTAATTTAAAATTTTCGTTTATCGGCCTCAAATCCGGGACATTTTTCCCAAATGAATATACACTGATCAAAAACGCTTCAGATTTATTAATTTGCAGGTCTTCAATAAAATTTTTTTTATAATTTGCGCGCTGAACGTCATTCATATTTGATTTTTTTGCTTCGGAATTTACCCAAGCATCTACAATTTCAGAAGGATAATGAACAACCCATATAAAATTATTATCGCCCCAATGAAACGAGGTCCAACGCTCTAAAATTTTGCTTGTTATTTCATCAGCATGAACCGGCCATGAAGTTAAAATTAAACAAGTTAAAAATATCGGAATTAAAATTTTATTTTTATTTTTATTAATCTTAATTGACATTTTGCTCCGGCGGAAGTTCAAAATCTTCGTCATCATCATCGTCATCGTTATTATTGCTTGAATTATTATTATTCGCTGATTTTTTTACCGAACGTGATTTTTTTGTTTCGCTTGCCTTTTTAGTTCTGCGCTTTGAACTTGACGATGAAGCAGAAACAGATGCCGAAGCACCTGAATTTTTTTCTTCATCGGGTTCGGCATAAGGTATATTATTTTGTAAGCTTGCTGGAATGGGATAAGCTGAAATTATTGTTTCACCGTCAGTCTGAACAAATGTAACTGAACCGGGTGTCACTTTAATTGAATTTCCGCGAATAAATAAACCGCTGACAAGTCCAACAGGTCCAAGCAATGCAGCTCCGGCTATACTGGCAGCACCTGCACTAACGACAGCACCTTCTCCGCGATCTCCTAATTTTCGAGCTTCTTTTATTGCAGCTTGTGAAGCCTTGTCAATTTTAATTTTAGGTTTTTGCGGTCCGAGCGGCACAAAATCTCCAAAACTCAGCCTGACTTCTCCGGGAATTCCGAAAGCTCTGGGCCTTTTCACTGCTCTTACTTCAGTCAATAAAATTGATCCAGCTGGTGCGATTAAACAATCATCTATAATAATGTCGTTAGTTAATTCCAGTCTTACAACATCGCCGACTTGAGATTTTGCCGGGTTCATTTCGTCCAGAAATCTAAATTTTAAAACGGTGTCTCCCGGTAAAATTACATTCTTAAAACTTACCGGATCAGAAACTAACGTCGATAATAAACTCTCTATCCTCATCGCTACGGGATTGCCCTGACTGGTTGAACCGTTTAAATTATTTTCGAGATTTTCCAGCCTGGACATAACGGAATTTGAACCGGCGATTTTTTTATTTATTATCCATTCGGCTACACCTAATTTAAAAATCATTGACGGCTGATCCTCTGTTCCATTTTCCAGAAAATTTACTATTGCCGTATAACGTTCAGCGATTGTTCCGGGCAAACTGCGCCCAAATAAATCAGATTCAGCTTTTCCGAGACGTTCAATTAAACCGCCTTTCACGATATAACCATATAATAAATTTTCAATTCGTTCCATCATGTTATTTGATGAGCCTGAACTTGTTCCGATTTCGTTATCTGTTACCGCTTCGGTTGCGAATGATTGAGATGCAAAAGTAATTATTAAAATTATCGCGTAAACAAAAATAAATTTTCTCACTTTCATGATCATTTATAAAAAATATTCCTCCAAACTAATTAAATAAAAATTTCAGGTGATTATACTTGAATAAAATAAAAAATCAGGACAGCAAAATTTAATAAATAAAATCACCGTCCCGAAATATCTTTTTAATTTAATTATTTTCGTCGTTCAAATTTAAATTTGAATCTTCCTCGATTTTACTTATTATGCTTGGCTCAAGATAAAATTTTAAAACCCGTTCCAATTCTTCAGCGTGCTTATAAATATCATCAATTTCCGGCGTTGGTGCTTTAAATTCTTTTCGTGAAGTGTCATAAAATCCCACGTATTTATTATTTGGATTATTAAAATACAATCTGCATAAAATTTTGCGTATATTATTATCGAGTAAAATATTACAGTAATTAATCGTATCTTTTATAACAATTCTTTTCACGTCAACGAACGGCCTTAAAATTGCTTTTACAATATTCAGCGCGTCTATTTCGTCCTGAGTCGTAACAATTTTATTTTTTGCTTCTTTGTTTTCGTCTTGAGAATTTTTATTATTATCCTGCTCAGAGCTTGCGGCCTTCTCCTCTGAAAGTGCTGTAGCCAATCTATCACTAACGCGGTCGCTTACAAATTGAGTAAATGCCTTCTTAGTAATAATTTTAAATTTTTCGCTGGTCTTCCCGGTGTATCTTCCTTTAAAAACTTTTCGCGCCATAAATTCTACAAAATCTTCCGACGGCTCTGTTAATTGTTCTTGTAAATATGATTTCATTGCGCCAGTATATTTTAATTCTTCTGCTGTTGATGCGATCTCCTCAATTTTAAATGCGGATTTTGTAAACCTCTTCAGCTCTTTTACAATCGGCTCGCTAATATCACAAATCGAAAATTGTAAAAAAGGCATTTGATCCATCATATTATTTTGATCTAAATCAGTATAAAATTTATATTCATGGCCGTTTGTCAAAATTCCGATTTTAGCCGGAGTAACATTGAAATATCTCATTAATTGGCTTTCTTTTGAAGCGTCTAACATTTCATTTGTAAATTTTGCTTCAATTAACATGACGGGTTCATTATTTTTTAAAATTGCGTAGTCTACTTTTTCGCCCTTTTTAGTTCCGATATCGGCGGTAAATTCCGGCACAACTTCAGACGGATCAAAAACGTTATAACCCAGCGCGCTTATAAACGGCATAATTAATGCTGTCTTCGTAGCTTCTTCAGTCTGTATAAATTCTTTTCTGTCCGTGAAAACTTTTGCTATTTGATGAATTGCGTCAATTAATTCCATTTTAAAAATTATTTGCTCCTCATAAATTTAGCAGCTGCGTTTATAAATCCGTCAAATAATGGGTGCGGTCTTGTTGGTCTTGATTTTAATTCAGCGTGGAACTGTTCGCCGATATACCAATTATGTCCGGGCAATTCTATAATTTCTACTAGATCGCGCTCGGTGCAGATTCCTGAAATTTTTAGGCCGGCGTTTTCTAATCTTTCACGATATGCGTTATTAAATTCATATCTGTGGCGGTGACGTTCTGAAATATGTAATTCTCCGTAAGCTTTTGCGGCGTTAGTGCCTTCGACCAAATCACAGGGATAAGCACCCAGCCTCATAGTCCCGCCGAGATCTTTTAAATTTTCCTGCTCCTGCATTAAATGTATAATCGGGTGAATTGTTGCCGGGTCCATTTCTTTACTGTTAGCTCCTCTCAAATTGCAAACGTTACGCGCAAATTCTACGGCCATCATTTGCATACCGAGACAAATTCCGAACAACGGCACATTATTTTCACGTGCATATTTTGCGGCCATGATCATCCCTTCAACGCCTCGAACTCCGAAACCTCCGGGGACTAAAATTCCGTCAGCAAAATTTAAAATTTCAGCAGGATTTTTATTTTTGTCCTCTAAAATTTCCGCCTCAATCGAAATAATATTTACTCGAACATCACGGGCGATCCCTGCATGATGTAAAGCCTCGACAACGCTTAAATATGCATCTTTATGCTGCACGTATTTCCCGACTAATGCGATTTTTACCTCTTCCGAAGGATTTATATAACGGTCAACAACTCTCACCCAGTCATTTAAATCGGGTTCAGCGTCAAAATTCAAGCCTAAATATTTTAAAATTAAAATGTCGAGCTTCTGTTTATGTAAACTAATCGGAACGTTATAAATTGTAGTTTCGTCCATGACTTCAATAACTGCTTCAAACGGAACATCACAAAACAAAGCAATTTTATTTTTCATGGCTTCATCCATTGGGTGACTCGTTCTGCAAACCAATATATTAGGCAAAATTCCGATGCGCCTTAATTCCTGAACGCTGTGCTGAGTCGGTTTAGTTTTTAATTCTTTCGCTGCTTCCAAATACGGAATTAACGTGACATGACAATAAACAATATTTTCACGGCCAACACGCACCGCCATTTGTCGAATTGCTTCAAGAAATGGTAAACCTTCAATATCCCCGACAGTTCCGCCGATCTCAACGATCAAAACATCTAAATTTCTGCCGGCATCAATAATTTTTTCCTGAATATAATTTGTTATGTGCGGAATAACTTGAACTGTACCGCCTAAATATTCGCCTTTACGTTCGTTTTTTATAACGCCGGAATAAATTTTGCCGGTAGTCAATGAATTTTTTTCGCTCAAAGTTTCATCAATAAATCTCTCATAATGTCCGAGATCAAGATCAGTTTCAGCGCCGTCATCTGTTACAAAAACTTCGCCGTGTTGAAATGGGTTCATTGTCCCGGCATCAACGTTTAAATAAGGATCTACTTTTAAAATTGAAACTTTCAGCCCGCGTTTTTTTAATAATGTTCCGACTGAACCTGCTGTTATTCCTTTTCCTAATGACGAAACTACTCCGCCGGTGATAAAAATATATTTTGCCATTTTGAATTTTATTTGCTCAAGTATTTAATTGGATTTACGGGACTGTTACCGTTGCGGACTTCAAAATGTAAATGCGGTCCGGTTGATCTTCCAGTTGTTCCGACTTTTGCAATTAATTGCCCCTGAGAAATCGTCGCTCCTTTTCCTGCTAATAAACTGCTGCAATGAGCATATAAAGTTGACTGGCCGTTATTGTGTTCGATTACGAGGACTTTACCATAACCGCCCATCCATCCGGAATAAATTACATGGCCGTAATTTGCTGCTTTTATCGGAGCATTTCTCTCGCCTTTAATATCTATTCCAGTGTGAAAATCTTTGCGCTTTGTAATTGGGTGCTGTCTCCAACCGAACGGGCTATTAATTCTGCCCATGAGAGGCCATTTATATGCTGCACTTGAAGTTTTTTCCGAAGGTTCTATATATGCAATAATCTGAGATTTTTTTGATTTATTATTATTTAAATTATTATTATTATTTGCAAGTTTTGGCGCTGTATTTTGGATTGGAGCAACAGCGGGAGTTTTTTCGGCTTCTGGTTTTGCTCCGGGTAAAAATATTTCATCGCCGGTTTTTAAATTTGCAAAATCTTTTTTAACGTTTACCTGTTTAATTTTATTTGTATTAAGCCCAAAACGTTTAGCGACATTTTCGAGGGTTTCATTTTTCTTCATGTTATAAAAAATTCCATCTTGATTCGGTATTCTCAAAACCATACCGGGACGCAATCTCGCAGAAGTTTTAAAATTATTTGAACCGACGAGAGTATCATGTTCGATGCCTTGAGAATTTGCGATGGACCATAAAGAATCACCGGGAGCTACGACATATGATTTAATTTCGATTGGCTCTAATTTTTCCTTAGCTGCTGCGACTCTCATTTGACGGGTTCTGACTTCATCAAGAGTTTCATCGATTTTGTCAGCGTCATTCGGAATTAATAATAATTGTTTAGCCGATAATTTATTTGCGTCCTTCAAACCGTTAGCCCGTAAAATATCCTGTGCAGTAATTCCGCCGTGAGCCATCGCTATATCCGAAAGTGTTTCGCCTTCTCTTACGATATGTTCACGCCAGACGGTTCCAGTTTCGATAAAAGCGGGGTTATTATTTTCAGGTTTAATATTTTTATTTTCTACTGTTATTATTTTCCCGTTTTCATCTGAAATTTCTTCTTCATCATCTGGAATATTTGTCCCGTTATCCTGCTCATTAAGAATTATGCTTTCATAATCCGATAAATATTTCGGGAGCGGTCCGAACTCCTCTAAAATATGCGAATTTGGATTTTGTGCAATTAAATCAGAGTCGTCATTTTTTTCGATTGGCTCAAGCTCGGTAATCTCAACGCTTAATAAATTCGTGCTGTTATTATCTTTGCTCCATGCTTCTTCAGCCGAAAAAGATGAAAAATGTCCGGCAGAAAACATTAAAAATGAAGCCAATCCAAACGAGGCTAAAACAAAAACTCCAAAACTCCAACAAAATAATAATGATACTTCGTTATTTTTTTTCTTGACTTTATTATTTTTGCTTTTAATTTTAAATTGTTGATGTGAACACTTACGCACCCTTCCCCGATCCGTCATAAAAAATACTCCTCCCGGCTTAATGACTTATAGTTATTTTTGAATTTTTTAGGTTGTGTTGAATTATAGCATAACGGACAAAAACACATATTATTCAATAAGCATTACGCGCAAAATTTTTTGCCCATTCAACGGCGTTTATAGCATCGTCCAAATTTTTAGGCTCAGGAATATTGCAAGAGTCCAAAACTTTTTTTATTAAGTCGGGAATTTGAGTAAATTTAATTTTGCCCTGTAAAAATTTTTCAACTGCGATCTCGTCAGCTCCGATTAACACGGCCGGGTAAATTCCTTTTGAGTTCATGACTTCGCGAGCAATTTTTATCGAAGGAAATTTTTTATAATCAGGCTCATAAAATTTAATATTAATATTTTCGTAATCAGGAAATTTAAATTTATCATCCGGTAAATATTTTTCAGGCCAAAATAAACAAGAACTCGCGGGTAATTTCATATCTGGATTTGCGCCCAATAATTTCACGCTTCCATCTGAAAATTCTATTAATCCGTGTATAAAAGACCCTGGCGAAATTAGAGCGCTGACCTGTTCGGGATTTAAATTAAATAAATACATCGCTTCAATTAATTCGATTCCTTTATTCATGAGTGTAGCACTATCGATCGTAATTTTTGCGCCCATGTTCCAGACTGGATGTTTTAGAGCCATTTCGGGCGTAACGTTTTCCAGCTCGTTAATATTAAATTCTCTGAACGGTCCGCCGGAAGCAGTTAAATAGATTTTGCGAATAAAATTTTTATTTTCTCCTCTCAAGCATTGCCAAATAGCATTATGTTCGCTGTCTAAAGGTCTTAATTGGTCGTCTCGTTTTATTAGAGGCATGACCCATTTACCTGCGACGACGATACTTTCTTTATTTGCGAGCGAAATATTTTTATTTGCTTCGAGAGCTTTGCACAAACTTTTTATAGCTCCAGTTCCAGATGATGCAAAAACTAAATGATCAATTTCAGGATCGAGAGCGATTTTATTTAAACCATTTTCGCCGTCATTTTCGTAAGTAATAAAATAATCCGGGTTAAACTCGTCTATTAAATTTTTTAATTTACTTGAGAATTTATTTGCAGCGAGAGCTTTAATTTTAATTTTATCTTTATGAGCGCGACAAACAGCAATAACAGAACTTCCAACGCTGCCAGTTGCTCCGATTATGCCTAAATTTAACATTACATTAATATCCCTCCGAAAAAAATTTTTAATGCACGTAACTGAATTTTATACGCGAAGCAATTTAAAAAAAACCGGAATTTACGTTAAGACACTCGCGCAAATAATTTATTGAAATCTCACGCATCGAATTTAATTTTTCTTCGACTGAAATATAATTAATTTCACCTTCTGGTATTATTGCATCGTTATTATATTTTCTGTGGCTTATTCCAAAGGTCGATAATACATCATTAATTTTCATAGTGTCGTATGACGTAGATCTGTCCATACAAATAAATTTTTTGTGAAAAATTATTGAGAACGCAGTACCGTGAAAAGAATTTGTTATGACATGATCCGCATGATCAATGAGCCATAAAAATTCCTCAGGCCCGGTATATTTTGCATACCCCTCAGAAGAGAAACTAAAACTTGAATTGCAATATAAATCAATAACGCCAAGCCCTTCGCTTACAGCTTTCACAATTTGTTTATATTCGCGTTGTTTGCTTAATGGGAATCCATCGAGGCTTAAATATATTAACGCGTAATGTTCCGGAATTTCAAATAATGGTCGTTTAGCCATTTTTCTATAATGTTCAGCATTAAATAACATGGTAGGATCGAGAACGTGTTGAGCATTGAGGCCGGTTATTTTTTTAATCATGTCGCAACCGCTTTTTTCCCGGCATGAAATTTTTTTGAACTTTGATAATAAAATTTTGCGCTCATCGACTAATTCAAATACAAAATTCGCAAAACTAAAACTCGGAGCGTATGTAATTCTTTTTTCAGGCTCAACGAAATCCAAATGATAATACTTAAGCTCATCAACGGTGCCACTAAAATTTCCCCATATCATATCACTGCCAGCTATAACATATTTAAAACCTTGAAATAAAATTTTATTTTCAGGGTTCTGGACTTCTTTGGCTGATATAAATATCTCTTTGTTTAGATATTTGTTGCGGAAACCAATAAATTTTTTTTCGCGTTCTGAAACTGGTATTTTTTTATATTTTTTAACTCCGAGTAATGCGAGAAATTTTTTTACTGCACGTTTCGCAAGAGAAATAATTGAAAATGGCGGTTTATTTCTGTTGATGTTATATAAACTCCAGGCATCAAAGCCCAATAAATTTAATTCAGTGGTAAGGGCGTAATTTTGAAGGCAAGTCCCGAAATTAGAACCATAAAACGTTACAATTAGTACTTTACGGTCGTTAGGTTCGTGTCGTTGGGTTCGTGTCGTTGGGTTCGTGTCGTTGGGGTCGTGTCGTTGGGTTCGTGTCGTTGGGGTCG